>JAFAVN010000552.1 GCA_019242435.1 Verrucomicrobiota bacterium
GTTAGCGAAGAATCAGCCGATGAGCGACGGTGCTCCGGAACTTTGGTGAGCGGCGCGGACATTGATCAAGCAGTGGCTGGATTGAGCGGAGAATAGAGTCCTCGGGCGGTGAGCCGCCCACCCCCTGGCGGTGAGCCGCTTTGTAGGTCGCAAGATCCAGGGCAGCCAACAGGCGGCTCCCGGAAATGGCCCAATGGATGCCGGTTATTGTTGGGGTGCCTGGTCTCAAAGTCACGGCAACAATTGTGGCAGAAACCCGCAGAGCTCGAGGATGCTCAGGGGTAGCTTCCGGGAGCCGCCTGCTTGCTGCCCCTCGAGATTGTAACCTACAAAGCAGCTTCCCCTCCAGGTCCTGGGTCAGCCACGGATTTAGTTGCGCCTGCCTCGCTTTGTGGTCTCGGTGATCTACCCGTTCAAATGAATTACCGACATCCCTCCCGGCTGCGAAAATGGGCGCTTTTAGCTTGCGCCTTTTGCGTCTCGTTGTTCGCAAGCGCCCAAACAGTCCATCTGTCAGAAGCGGAGGCCCAACGGATCGGGCACCGGCTTTGGGAGAACGAGTGCGGTGGCACCATTGCCGGTCTGACCTCCTGGAACAGCGGCGAAGATTTTGCGTCACTCGGAATCGGTCATTTCATCTGGTATCCGCAAGGTGAGACCGGGCCGTTTGAAGAAAGTTTCCCGCCTTTAGTCAGTTACTTGAAGACATCGGGGGTTCGACTCCCCGAGTGGCTGACCGAGTCACACGGTTGCCCCTGGCCGAATCGATCGGCATTCCTGGCTGATCTGCACGGTCCGCGCTTGGCAGAGCTGCGAAAGATTTTATCGGAAACCGTCCCGTTCCAAGCGCGCTTCGCCGCTCATCGTTTGGAGACCGCTCTACCAAAAATGTTAGCCGCTGCTTCGCCGGATCAACAAGAGCGAGTGCGTAGGAACTTCTATCGGGTGGCTTCTACATCCGGCGGAATGTATGCATTGATGGACTATGTTAATTTCAAAGGAGAAGGCACATCTCCCACCGAACGGTATCAGGGTGAAGGTTGGGGGCTATTGCAGGTTTTAGCCGCGATGAATGACGGATCGCCGCTAGAACAATTCAGCGTTGCAGCTGATCGGGTACTGACTCGCCGAGTCCGGCTGGCGCCGCCGGAAAGACACGAGGAACGGTGGCTGCCCGGCTGGCGGAGCCGCGTTCGTAGTTATGCTCGATCATGAAGACAACAGGGCACTCGCCCGCAAGTCTCACCGCTTAGAGTAAAGAAGCTGCTCGTTGCGCCTAAGGGCCGACGGCTTTAAAGAGCGTCTCTGAGACGGTGCACGCTGGTTTCTAAGGCTTTGACCAATCGCTTGGTCCAGCGCAGAATCTGCGCTGTGAGCGGCTCTGCCACCGTAAAGAAACTGCCGATCGTTACGTACACCGTCATCGGGCTCTGCGTACTTGTCTACATCGCGGAAACTTTAGACTGGCGAAGTGTCGAAACGGCATTGGATTCGCTGCTGGCTGCCGGCGGTCTCCAAAGAGTTTTTGGACTATTAGCAGTCACCCTCGTTCACAGCCGATCCAGTCCGATGCATATCGTGTTCAATCTGCTGGCGTTTTCGGTTTTGGGCCGGTTGATCGAGATGATGTACGGTTCGCTGCGTTTGGTTTTGCTCTTGGTTGCACTCGCCTGGGTCTCTTCTGCCGCTCAGTTACTGTTTGCCGGTATTGGCATCGGTTTGTCAGGAGTTGTCTACGGAATTTTTGGTTTTATGTTGGGAGCCGCTCCGCGTAACCCGTTCCTCTGGTGGTTTGTTAAAAAGAATGCCACGATGCTAATCGGTTGGGCGGTACTCTGCGTCGTCCTGACTGAGATGCACGTGATGCAGATCGCCAATGCCGCTCATTTCGGCGGCTTGTTCTACGGCGCGATTATCGGTTTGATCTATGGACTTCCTCGTTTTCGTTACGCTTTCCTGGTATTAACCATTCTGATCCCGATCATTTTCCTCGTGTGGTCCTGGAATGCGTAGGAAGTGTGGGATTTAGAAGTTCGAGCGTTCAAGAAGTTCGAGGGTCCAAGGAGGCGGGAGCCGGTAGCAACCTGCTCTCCCAGTAGTTCTGAACCTCTCGCCAGATCAGGAGAGATGCCCGTTGCTGAATTCATCGCGGTCTAAATCACGTCTCGATACTTCCGCGGTCCTTCTGCGCCTTCAACTCCTGCAAACCCATTTGCTATTTCCGCGCTCCTGTCCCCTATTTCCTAATGCCTAAGATCTCTTACACTGAGTTGGATGTCTTTCCCTTAGTACTTGGCGGAAATGTCTTTGGCTGGACCGCAAACGAGGAACAATCATTTGCGGTTCTCGATGCCTACGCGGACGCGGGAGGTAATTTCATCGATACAGCCGATATGTACTCATGCTGGGCGCCGGGAAATTCCGGCGGCGAATCAGAGACCATCATCGGGAATTGGCTAAAAAGCAGGAAAAACCGGGATCAGATGGTGATTGCAACTAAGGTCGGAAAATTGCCCGAATTGAGCGGGCTTTCGGCGAAGACGATTCAAACGGGCGCGGAAAACTCTCTGCGACGGCTTCAGACTGACCGGATTGATCTTTATTATGCTCACGAGGATGATCCCAAAACTCCTTTAGGCGAAACGCTGCATGCATTTGATGCATTAGTACGCTCGGGTAAGGTCCGCTACATCGCCGCCTCAAATTACGAGGCGCCCCGGTTGCGCGAAGCCATTCATCTTTCAAAATCCGCGGGCTTGGCCCGGTACGTAGCGCTTCAGCAACATTATAACATGATGGAGCGGGATAAATATGAAGGGGATCTCGCTGATACGGCAGCAAGGGAGGGGTTGTCATCATTTCCTTACTTCTCGTTGGCATCCGGTTTTCTTACCGGGAAGTATCGCGAGGGCAGTAAGGTTGACAGTCAGCGAGCAGGCGGTGCAGCGGCATATCTGACCGACAAAGGCCGCCGGGTATTGGCAGCACTGGACGAGATCGCAGGAGATCGCAAAGAAGCAGTCGCCACCGTCGCGCTCACCTGGTTAGCGGCCCAACCCACGGTGCTCGCCCCAATCGCCAGCGCCCGTGTCCCGGAACAACTACCGCCCTTACTGCGCGCGACTCAGGTGCAGCTCACTAAGGAAGAGTTGGCGAAATTGTCGGAAGCGAGTTTGTGACCTGCCGCCCCATACTGCCAATCAGCAATCCCAATCCCTAATCACTAACCACCGCTGCAACCAGACCGGGCCGGTATAGCTTTTGACGCAGCATCAGGCTGGCGGTCAGCCCGAGAACGGCGGCGGCGGACATCCACAGGCCGGGCGCTGCCCGGTTCGACGTGATATGGATCAGAAAAGTGCAGATCGCCGGGGTGAAACCGCCGAAGATGGCGGTAGCCAAGCTGTACGCCAATGAAAAACCAGCTGTCCGGACAGCTTCGGGCATGATTTCAGTGAGGGTCACGACCATGGCGCCATTGTAGCTGGCGTAGAGAAATGAAAGCCACAGTTGGACCATGAGAAGACGCCAGAGAGAAGGAGCAGCGATTAACCAGAGCATCCCGGGATAGGCAGTCAGCAAAGCCAGGCTAGTCGCGCTGATCAATATGGGAAGCCGGCCAATCCGATCCGACACGGCGCCCATGATCGGTAGCCAGATAAAATTTGAGAGGCCAACTAGAAGAGTCACTGTCAGGTTAACCCCCGGCGCCAGATGCAGTTCTTCCCTCCCGAAGGTGGGAGTGTACGCAGTAATCAGGTAGAACGACACGGTCGTCATCGTAACCAGCATGACCCCAGTTAAGACGATCTCCCAATTCGAGACTAGCGTGCGCCAGACTTCTCTCGCATCGGGATGGTGCCGGCGCCGGGCAAAGGCTTCGGTTTCAGGTAGGTAACGCCGGAGCAGGAAAAGCAGGGGAATAATCAGGCAACCGATCAGGAATGGAATACGCCACCCCCACTCATTGAGCGCATGCGGCGGCAAACTTGCGTTCAGAAGGACTCCCAGCAGGGCGGCAAACATAACTGCCGCCTGTTGCGAGGCCGATTGCCAACTGACATAAAATCCTTTATTTCCCGGAGTGGCGAGTTCAGCCAGGTAAACGGAAACCCCGCCGAGCTCAACCCCAGCCGAAAAACCTTGCAGTAACCTGCTGAATAGAACCAGGAGCGGCGCGGCTAATCCAATTGCGGCATAACCAGGAAGGAATGCGAGTCCGAGCGTTCCCACGGACATAAGCGCCAGTGTCAAGATGAGTCCGGCCCTCCGGCCGTGGCGGTCAATATAAGCACCGAGGATTACAGCGCCGATCGGACGCATCAGAAAACCTGCGCCAAAGGTAGTGAGCGATAACATCAGGGAAGTAAAATGGTCTTTTCCGGGAAAAAAAGCTTCCGCGATAGCGCCCGCGTAATAACCGAAAACCATGAAATCGTACATCTCGAGAAAATTTCCGCTCGAGACTTGGATGACTCTGGCGATTTGCCTCTTTCGCATTTGGGGG
>JAFAVN010000137.1 GCA_019242435.1 Verrucomicrobiota bacterium
TGGCAAAGAGCAGGGATCTGGCGATTCGAATCTGGTTCATTTTCTGGGTTTCGATTCTCGGATCTGTCATTCTAGACGGCGCCCGTCTCCAAGAGTTACGCTGGGAAGATCTGCGACTAGCTTCGTCAGACTTTGTCCGAATGACGAACCGATACATTTGGGTATCTATGCTGTCGAACCCAACCCCCGCTAAAGCAAGCCGAGAAAGTTATCCACTCCTAGAGACGGTGGTTGACTGGCGGCAGGATTGCATCTAGCGATTAGTAAATCGGTTTACTAAACCGGTTGTCCAAGGATCTGACTGACTTCGTTTTCACCCCAGCTTATGCCGCGCCCAAAGACGGCTACCATCCGCGATGTAGCGCTTGCCGCCGAGCTTTCGCCCACCTCCGTCTCTCGGTATTTGAACGGTGATATCGTGCTCCCCAAAGCGTCCGCATCCCGGATCGAGCGGGCGGTCCGTGAGCTCAACTATCAACCGAATCGCTTAGCCCGCAATTTGAGTCTTGGCCACAGTAAGATGATCGGGCTCGTCATTCCTGACATCTCCAACCCATTCTTCGCTACCCTGGCTTGCGCAGTCGAAGAAGTGGCTTTCGCTGGGGGATATAGTGTTCTGCTCTGCAATACGCAAAATGACCGGGACCGAGAGTTATCGTATCTCCATCTCCTGAGCGGCCATCAGCTCGACGGCATTCTTTTTCTCACGAGTCACGCCAAAGATCCTACACTGGCGGGGATTTTGCAGGGGAACCGAAATGTGGTCTTGATCGACGAGGACGTTGAGGGCGTCTCCGCTCCAAGAATCTTCTGTGAGAACCGAGCCGGCGGATATCTGGCAACCCGCCATCTGCTGGATTGCGGTCACCGCCGCATCGCGTTCATCGGCGGCCCTGACAATCTCTTGTCCACACAAGAACGGTACACCGGGTTCAGAAACGCATTGAAAGAGGCCGGGTTAAAACCAATTCGAGAGCTGGTCCGGTTTGGACCTTACACCTCAGATTTCGGCCGAGAAAGCGCATTACGGTTCTTTAAGATCCAGCCGCTCCCGACTGCGATTTTTGCATCCAGCGACTATGTTGCGCTGGGCGTGCTTAACGCGGCTCATGTTGCCGGGATTCAGATTCCCAGCGCTTTATCATTGATCGGCTTCGACGATATGCCACTGGCAGCGCTGTTGCAGCCGCCTTTGACTACTATCCGGCAGTCAGCCGGCAAGCTGGGCGCGGAGGGAGCGAAACTCCTTTTGAGACTCATCCAGGGAAAGAATGTGAAGCCGATCGAGATCCGCCTGCCGGTAAAGCTCATAAGAAGAGGTTCGGTGCAAGCGCTGCCATCGAAGGGTGGAGTGAAGAATGGTCACTATGAGTGAGACCGAAAACATCTGGCTGAGGCTCACAGATATTTCAAAGCATTTTGGGGCCGTGATCGCATTGGAAGGGCTCGACGTTGCCATTCGGTTAGGGGAGGTGCTTGCGCTGGTCGGAGACAATGGCGCGGGAAAATCAACGCTGGTGAAGTTGTTGTCCGGCGCTTATCCGTCCTCCGCCGGAGAAATAACCATCGGCGGCGCCGTAGCGACCATTGAAACCCCAAGCAAAGCGAGGCAGCTCGGAATTGCGACGATCTTCCAGGAGCTCGCATTGATTGAGAACCTGACCGTTTACGAAAACATTTTTCTCGGTCGCGAGATGGTTCGCCCGATTCTCGGGCTACCGATCTTGGATCGCAAAAAGATGCGGAATCGAGTGATGGAATTGATCGATGAGCTTGGCTCTCATATCCCATCGTCTGGTGCGCTGGTCTCGGAATTGTCGGGAGGTCAGCGCCAGGCTGTGGCCATCGCTCGAGCCATCGATCTTGAGACCAAGTTGGTGATTATGGATGAGCCCACCGCTGCTCTGGCCGTCGCCGAGACCCGGAAGGTGCTGAAACTGATTGAGCAGCTGCGCGACAACGGCAAGGCCGTGCTGTTGGTCAGTCACAATCTGAATGATGTTTTCCAGGTTTCAGACCGGATCGTTGTGCTGCGTCGGGGTCGAAAAGTAGCAGAGTGCGCTAAGTCCGAGACCGACGTTGAAGAGGTTGTGAGCTGGATAACGGGAGGAAAACCGGGTCCGCAAATGCGGAACCCGGTTACAAAGCGTCCCAAGGAGAGGGACTAACGTTCAGAAAGGTAGAAATGCAGAGACAAAATATAGCCTGTTTAGTTGCAGGGGTCGTTCTGTTTACAGTGGGCGCCGGCCTCGCCCAAAATAAGCCCAGAGTCGGCTTTGTGCCGCAGATTGTCGGCATACCATACTTCAACGCCATGGAAGAAGGCGGGAAAGATGCCGCCCAGAAATTTGGGGTAGAATTTATATACACAGGTCCAACCGATACGAATCCGGCGGAACAGCTTCGGATCGTGAACGGTCTGATCGATCAAGGTGTCGAGGCGATTGCTGTTTCTGTGCTAGACGCCAGCTCGATTGACCCCGTCATCAAGAAGGCAGGGCAAAAGGGCATAAAAATGTTCACCTCGGACTCCGATGCTCCTAAAAGCGACCGCGAGGTTTACGTGGCACAGGCTCTGGATCAGGATCTCGGATTTACCATCATAGACGAACTTGCCAAACGCATCGGCGAACAAGGCACGGTGGGGATCGTATCTGGTGAGGCCACGGCGACGAACCTGAACACCTGGATCGGATTCATGCAGCAGCGGGTCAAAGAAAAATATCCGAAGATCACACTGCTACCTCCTCAATTTGCGGGCGGCACCGCGCAGCGAGCCTTTCAGCTGGCCACTGATCTCATGACTGCGCATCCCGATCTCAAAGGCTTGATCGCTGTCGCTTCCACCACCTGCCCGGGCGTCGGCCAGGCGATTGAATCCGCCGGGAAAACAGGCCAGGTCATAGGGACCGGTTATGGCTCGCCTAACACTGTTCGCTCCTATCTTAAAAGCGGTGCTTTCGGATTCAGCGTGCTTTGGAATCCGCGCGATCTGGGCTACTTAACGGTTTGGGCCGGCAAACAGTTGATCGATGGAAAGCCTTTTGCAGAGAGCAACTCGGTGCCGGGCCTGGACAACCCAGTCAAATACGACCCTGCCACTAAGGTTCTCTTGCTCGGGCCGCCTGCCGTGTTCACCAAGGAAAACGTCGATCAATATAAATTTTAAAAGAACAATCGGAACGAAGAGTTCGGAATCAATCCGCAGATCAGAGAGCAGCAGACGTGTGAATTGGAAACGATGGCTGCTTGGCCGGCGCGAAGTAACGCTGGCGCTCGCCTGCCTGGCCGCGGCTGCGATCTTTGGATTTTTATCGCCCTATTTTTTCACTCCCCAAAACCTGATAACGATCCTGCGAAACAGCGTCGAGCTGTTACTAGTGAGCTTGGGAATGTCCTTCATTCTAGCTACCGGAGGGATCGATATTGCAGTCGGGGGCGCCCTGGGAATTTGCGCGATTTTTATCGGATGGGGCATGGAGGGTGGCTGGCCCTTACCTACCATATTGCTGATTGGACCGCTCATCGGAACAGGTCTGGGCTTAGTCTCGGCAGCTCTGATTGTTTGGGGCAAAATACCTCCGATCATTGCCACACTCGGTCTTTTTGGCGTATACCGAGCAGCTATATTTCTCCTCCTCGGCGGCAGCTGGATTTCCGGATTGCCAGACACTTTGTCCCCGGTAGTAAATGGATCGATCGCCGGGGCGCCGATCACCGCAATCTACGTACTGCTCTACTACAGCGCGGGATGGGTCATTATCCGGTGGCTGCCGCTCGGCATTGCCATATTGGCGACTGGCGGTAACGAGCCGGCGGCCAGACTGGCGGGAGTACCTGTCGGCCGAACGAAATTTTTCGTTTATGGTTTTACCGGTCTGCTGGTCGGCTTCGCGGCGTTACTTTACGTGGCCCGATATCGGAATGTCGAGACGTCGACCGGCGGTCTCATCGCACTGGATGCTATCGTTGCTTCGGTGTTAGGAGGTGCATCAGTACTGGGGGGAGAGGCTAACCTGCTGGGGGCGATGTTCGGAGTTCTATTGGTTCGGCTTTTGCAGAACGGCTTCGTGCTCATCGGAGTGCCGTCGCTTTGGGAGCAGGTAATTACCGGTTTGCTGCTGATAAGCGTTCTGATCGTGGATGCTTTGACCGGAAATCGAAAGCTCAGTTATCCGCGTTTTGCCAGAACGCCATGACGACGGCTTTGAAACGGATCCGCTTCAGCGGTCTGCTATTACTTTGGGTCGTTGCCCTAATGATTTTTGGCGCTCGTGCACCTGCCTTCTTCACTATGGAGAACTTCACTTCGATTCTTCAGTTCTCAACTTTGTTAGCGTTGGTAACCATCGGTCAGACGGTGGTGATTCTAGCCGGGGGCGGTGGTATTGATCTCTCGGTCGGTGGCATCGTCAGTCTATCTGGACTGGTGATCGCCTTCCTCATCCGAGAAGGTGAGCCTCCGATAGGCGCGGGGCTGGTAGGAGTGCTGTGTGGTGGCGTCCTAGGCTGCATTAATGGACTGCTTATTACCCGATTGAGGCTGTTACCGTTAATCGTCACCCTTGGCACCTATTACGCCTATAACGGTCTCGCTCTTGCTCTGACCGGAGGCGCGCCGATATCAGGGCTTCCTTCCTCCTTTGCCAACCTTGGGCAAAATGCGGTCTTCGCGATTCCTGTCCACACCTTGGTGCTGGTACTGCCCATTTTCTTGCTGTTGATGTTTATACTGACTCAGACGCCTTTAGGCCGATGGATCTACGCAATCGGCAGTAATGAAAAAGCTTCCCGGTTAGTCGGGCTGCCGGTCGATGAGATCCGGTTCGGTGCTTATGCCTTGAGCGGTATCCTGGCTGCGCTCGCCGGATTGGTAGCCGATTCCTGGCTGCTCAGCGCTCGTCCAAACATCGGGGAAAATATGGAATTATTGTCGCTGACGGCCACTCTCCTGGGAGGAACGAGCATCTTCGGCGGCGTGGGTGGTTTGGCCGGTTCGCTGATAGCCGTCCTGTTCTTTACTTCGCTTCAAGCGGGGCTGCAGATGTTAAATGTCAACAATATCTGGCAGCTAGGTTTAGTGGGGCTGTTTCTGATCGGCAGCGTCGTCTTGGACAGATTTATTCGAACCACAGAAACAAAATGAAAAAGGAAGTTGAAGAACGTATCCTCGACGCTGTCGACCACAGCCGGGAACGAATCGCCGGAACGCTTCAAGAGCTGATCCGATTTGAGAGCGTCGTGATGGCCGATCCAACCAAAGCGGGTCCGGGAGAAAGGCAATGTCAGCAATATTTGCGGGCAAGACTGCATGCTGCTGGATTCGTGACGGATCTATGGGAACCGGATGCAGATGCGCTTTTGCAGAAGTACCGGGGTAAACCGGGTGCGCAGATCGGTCGGAATTTTAGCGGCCGGCCAAACTTAGCAGGAACTTTGCACGGATCCGGCGGCGCCAGATCGATTCTCCTCACCGGCCATATTGATGTAGTTCCGCCGGGCGAGCGGTCGCACTGGGGTCATG
>JAFAVN010000587.1 GCA_019242435.1 Verrucomicrobiota bacterium
TCCAGAGGCGCCGACAATTGGAGCGCGACAGCGTGTGGGCGTGCCGGCGCATGGGTCGGTAAGCCTTTTCTGTGCTAGTGTCCTATCCCATAAATAGCTTGGCTTTCGTTGCGATCAAAATGGGCCGCCGGCAAGGCGGTCCGAGCCGGACTGGCAATAAGGAGGGCGCCTATCTAGATTGATACGTAACCGACGAGCAACGCGGCCGGCGGCCCATTTTCATCGCAACCCTCCGGGCCGTGGCCGGTTGGCGGTGAAAGCCAAGTTATTTTTGGGACAGGACACTAGTTGCCCATTGTATCTGACCTCTCGGCACCGCCCCCCCAAGCGCCGATACGCATTGACGGCGTTCTCCCCCTGTGGCTAGGGTCTCTTGTGATTCCGGTTACAGACTGGAAAGGTCTCGCCTCTGATCTCGACGGTGAACTTTATTTCGACCAGACGATGCGTGTGCTTTATGCGACGGACGCATCGGTCTATCGAGAGCTACCGCAAGCGGTCGTATTACCCAAGAATGAAGAGGACATCCGGAAATTAATAAAATTCGCCCAGGGACACGGTACCGCATTGATCCCGCGAACGGCAGGCACATCATTAGCCGGACAAGTTGTCGGATCCGGCATCGTGGTGGACGTATCCCGGCACTTAAACCGGGTCCTGGAAATCGACGCTGCCCAGCGTCGGGTTAGGGTTCAACCGGGTATTGTGCGCAACGAGCTCAATCTGGCTTTGGCTTCATACGGGCTCTTCTTCGCGCCGGAAACATCGACTCAGAACCGGGCCATGATCGGAGGAATGATCGGTAACAACTCGTGCGGAGCTAATTCTGTGATTTATGGGACTACGCGGGACCATCTGATCTCGGCGCGCGCGATCCTCAGCGACGGATCAGTCGCCGAGTTCGGACCGGTACCAAATTCAGAACTGGATCACAAATGTACCGGAGCCAGCTTGGAAGCGGCCATTTACCAGGAAACTCTGAATTTACTGAGCAAAGAGGAGAACCGAGCCGAGATTTTTCGCGAATTTCCCAAGTCTTCCATCCACCGGCGCAATACCGGATACGCGCTGGACGTGCTGGCCAACGGTTCGCCGTTTACGCCAGACGGACCACCCTTCAATTTCTGCAGATTGCTCGCCGGCTCGGAAGGGACACTGGCGTTCGTGACCGAGGCGACACTGAACTGTGAACCATTACCTTCGCCAGTTAGCGCTTTGATTTGCGTCCACTGCGGGACCATCGATGAAGCTCTCCGAGCTAACTTGATCGCTTTACCTCATCATCCTCGCTCGTGTGAGTTGATCGACGACCTCATTCTGCAATGCACCAAGGCAAACCTGGAACAGCGGCAAAATCGGTTCTTCGTCCAAGGAGATCCCGGCGCCGTTCTAGTAGTGGAACTCGGCGCGGACAGCAAAGAGTCAATCACCGCGACTGCGAGTAAGCTTGAGGCTGAATGGCGCGCAGCCGGTGTAGGTTATCATTATCCGGTAGTATGGGCCGCAGATCAGAATCGAGTGTGGAACCTGCGCAAGGCTGCCTTAGGCCTGCTATCAAATATCCCAGGCGACGCTAAGCCGGTCGCCGTCATCGAGGATACCGCGGTCGACCCGGCTGACCTTCCGGCATTCGTCAAAGATTTCGGTGAGATTCTTAAACGCTACGGACTAACCTCGGTCTACTATGGGCATGCAGCTTCCGGTGAGTTACACCTCCGCCCGATTCTGAACTTGAAGAGCCAGAAAGATCGGCATCTTTTCCGGGCTGTGGCGACTGATGTTGCGCACCTTGTCAAACAATATCACGGCTCACTAAGCGGTGAACACGGCGATGGACGCCTGCGCGGCGAATTTCTGCCTTTCATGGTTGGTGAGAAAAATTATGGCCTGATGCGAGCTATCAAACAGGCTTGGGACCCTACGGGCATGTTCAATCCGGGCAAGATTACCGAGACGTCGGCGATGGATACTTCGCTCCGTTACGATGAGGGGCAAATTAGCCGTGAGTTCAAGACAGTGCTGAATTTTTCCGATGCCGGCGGGATTCTCCGGGCGGCCGAGCAGTGCAATGGATCAGGCGATTGTCGTAAATCGCATCTCATGGGCGGCACGATGTGCCCGAGTTACATGGCAACCAGGAGTGAAAAAGATACAACTCGAGCGCGAGCTAACATACTTCGTGAGGTCTTGACCCGGTCACAAAAGGATAACCCTTTCGATAGCGACGAAATCGCAGCAGCCATGGATCTCTGTCTTTCCTGCAAAGGCTGCAGATCGGAGTGCCCTTCCAACGTGGATATGGCCCGCCTCAAGGCCGAATGGCTCCAACAGTTGCATGACAGCCGCGGAATCCCGATGCGTGCCCGGCTCATTGCTAATTTCTCCGAAGCAATGCGGGCGGCTTCACATGCGCCGGCTTTTTATAACTTTTTCGTCGGTAACGCTTTCACTGCCCAAGCTTTTAAACGCCTGGCCGGCTTTGCCTCGGAACGGTCGCTACCGGGTTTGGCCAAGTTAACCGTACAACGCTGGCATCAAAGGTACGCCAATAAGCGTGCTGATTTCCCAAATGGCCGGGTATTTCTTTTCTGTGACGAGTTTACTAACTTCAACGATGCGGAAATCGGGATTAAAGCGATCCAGTTACTGAATCGATTGGGGTACGAGGTAATCATCCCCAAGCACGTTGATAGCGGACGCGCCCAAATCTCAAAAGGGCTGTTGCGTGATGCGCAACGATTGGCTATTCGCAATGTGGAACTGCTAAAAGATGTCGTTACAGCGGAAACTCCTCTCATCGGAATCGAACCGTCCGCCATTCTGGGATTTCGAGATGAAATTCCTGATCTGGTTCCCGACCATTTAATCGCAGCAGCTAAACAAGTCGGCGCAAATGCACTGTTGCTTGAGGAATTCATAGTGCGTGAGGCCGGCCGCGGACGTATTCAACGTGAATCGTTCACCAAAGAACCTCGCCGGATAAAGTTACACGGGCATTGCCATCAAAAAGCGCTTAGCTCACTCACGCCCACCGTCAAAACGCTGGAATTACCGGTAAATTACGAGGTTCAGCTCATCCCTTCAGGCTGCTGTGGCATGGCCGGCTCGTTCGGTTATGAGAAAGAGCATTGGAAGGTCTCGATGCAAATAGCCGAATTAGTTCTTCTGCCAGCCATCAGATCAACTCCGAAAGAAACCATCATCGCCGCACCCGGCACCAGTTGCCGGCACCAGATCAAGGACGGGACCGGCCGCATTGCTCTGCATCCCGCCGAAATCCTAGCCGACGCTCTAACCGCAAATGGAACCACGGACAGACGCGGATAAACCTGGACCGCGAATGGACGCGAAGGAATTGAGCCGCCCACGGACGCAGAAAGACATTGAACCGCGAGTAGACCGGGCGCCAGGTGTCACCGGTTTCTCGACCCTGTTTTAGCCGAGGCAAAGACCGGCTCCGGAGGAGCTGAATCTTTATAGCAAATGAGCCGCCTCCGCTGCGGCGCGTCTCCTGATTATTTACGGGCGGCGCAGCCTTGGCGGAGTCGGCTCGCTAGGAGCGGCATCCAATGACATGCACCCGACGTTTAGCAGATCTTTCCAAACAGATATCGCTCGCACGGAGCTGCTCTTTTTGTTGCATTTGCATCTATAAAGATCTGGCTCCCCCGGAACCGTTTTTCAACCGTCTAGAGGCTATATTGAGTCACGGCTTTCGCCGCTGGCGCCCGGTCTACTCGCGGTTCCTCTATTTTGTCCGAGCCTATCCGTGCGCATCCGTGGTTCAACTCTTCGCGTTCATTCGCGGTCCAAAATTTAATTTGGCAAGCCATTTTTAGGTCTGATAATGTTGGAG
>JAFAVN010000287.1 GCA_019242435.1 Verrucomicrobiota bacterium
AAGGGTCTTAGCAAAATCGCTTTATAAATGCAATAAAAACAGGAAAGCCCATAGCGGACCCGAAGGCCACCGACAGTTCACACTCTAGTTACCGGTCACAGCCTTTTGGGGCCAAGGATATAGAAGACCTCGACGCTGCGCTGGCAGACATCTACTCGAAGGTCAATGCCTGCCTGATGAACGGCGGAAAAGCATTGACTTCAGTGTCAGTGACCGTGCAGACAAAGAAATCCGGCCTGAATGTGGTCACGCACTTTCGTAAGGGAGTGTTCGAAAAATGGTTGGCAGCGTCTTGCCGCGGAATGCGTGGAATTGGTGCGCACTAAAGACACCGGACTTTGCAGTACGAGTTTTACTCAAAACAGCGACAGGATAGAGAGTGTCCTCCCTCTTTCTTTCCCTCATTAGAGATACGAATTGCCGCCGGATCGCCGATGAACCGTCTGAAGAAGTCTCGCAATGGCGCACGAATAATCCGAGCTCCATCGCGCAAACCGCACGGTGTCAAAGTAAGCCCATCCCAGCATCACAGCCACGACGGCACTCCCGCTCACCGTCAACGCTGCGGTTACAGCCGAGTCCTGGCAACCCAGGCACATCGCCCCCATCCAGATGACTGCATAGAAAATCAGGACAGCCAGTATCCTTTCTGTGGACAGGATGAGCTTTTTCGGCCGACGTTCCCAGAACCATTGGGCTCTCGCCAACTCTTCGGCATCCACGGTGATATTGAACCCCATCTTCCGGGCCAGGAGATTTTCAGGACGCATATTCAAATATGGCTCGCGAAGCATTTTCTTCTTTTCGGATGGCGGCTTCCACATATGCGCTAGATCCCATTTTCTGATCGCTTGAGAACTGAATAACGGTCGCTGCTGTCAGCGAATTATCTCCGGTGCCCTGTATCAGTTATATCCCAAGAGCCCTGGAGAACTCTTTGAAATCTGGTAAGAGAATAATGTCACCCCAAAAAAAATGGACGATTCCCCCTCAAATACCCTAGGGTCAGTCCGCCAAACACGTCGCGAATGGATCACTCGGCGGAGCTTTATTGCAAAGCTTTCTGTCTCCACGGCAGCAACCGTTTTGCCTGGTAATCTGACATCGCTCTGGGCGGCGATACCCGCCCTGCCGACGGCACCAGTGAACCTGAATATCATTGACGTAGCCGGCAACCTGCGCCTGACCCAGCCAAGCATCGAGAATTTTCGTAAAGCAAATCCTAAGCTCGTTGATAAGATCCATTTCACCCAAGCGCCGGCGCCCGAGCTTCCTGGTAAAATCAAGGCACAACAGAACGCCGGACGCCTGGACATTGACCTGGTTCTCACCGGGTTGGACGGGCTGGCGGCAGGTATCGATCAGGATTTGTGGCTCCGGTTAATGCCGGACTACCAAGAAAAATTTCCAAATCTGGAGCCCAACTATCTAGACCCCGCTCGCGACCTCTATGAACTTGGCAAAGGCTATGGCATTACGGTGACGTATTACCCATCTGGTCCCCTTCTCGAGTACGCTCCAGAACGGGTGAAAGACCCACCCGGTAGCACGGACGAGCTTCTGTCGTGGTGCAAAGCGCATCCTGGAAAATTCATGTATGCCCGTCCGGCAAACTCAGGCCCGGGGCGAACCTTTCTCATGGGGTTACCCTACCTGTTAGGCGATACCAACCCAAAGGACCCGGTCACAGGCTGGGCAAACACGTGGTCCTATCTCAAAGAGTTAAACAAGTACATCGAGTATTATCCCTCCGGGACCACCGCGACGATGAAGGAATTCGGCGAGGGTTCGCGCGACATGATCGCCTCCACAACCGGCTGGGATATTAATCCCCGCGTGCTCGGCATCGTTCCAAAGTCGGCCCAGATTGCAGTACTCAAAGGGTTTCACTGGGTGACCGACGGTCATTATATGGTGGTTCCAAAAGGGATCACGCCGGAAAAGATCGCTGTGCTACTGGACTTGATGGGATTCCTTCTCCGGCCGGAACAGCAGGCTGTTACCTACGACGAGGGATACTTTTATCCTGGTCCAGCCATCAAAGACGTTCCGCTGTCGATGGCGCCTCAGGCCAGCCAACAGGCAATCAAGGAATTTGGACGGCCCCAGTACGACAAACTGATTGCTGAACATCCAAAGGAAACTCCGCTGGAGGCAAAAGCAATGGTGACAGCTTTTCACCGCTGGGACGAGGAAATCGGAGCCGCCAAATTGCGGTGAACCGCCTCGGCGACCGTGCATGATTTTTTGTCGGCCGGCGCAATCGCCAAAATGACAGAACTCCAGCCCACCACTCAGCCGCATCCCGCAGAGGGCAGACGAAGTCAGATCTTTCAACAACTCCGCCTGGAGAAGGTAACCCGAAGCTTCGGGGGTACGATAGCGTTATCCGGCCTCGACCTGACGATTCAATCAGGTGAATTCATCGCGTTACTCGGACCATCGGGATGCGGCAAATCGACGGCGCTCAACTGTGTCGCCGGGCTGCTGCCATTGACAGACGGCAGCATCTGGCTCGATCAGCAGCGGATTGATTTAATGCCCCCGGAACGGCGCGGTTTTGGGATGGTCTTTCAGAATTACGCACTTTTTCCCCATCTGACCGTCCGCCGTAATGTCGGCTTCGGATTAGTGATGCGACGTATGTCAAAAAAGGAGGTCCGGCGCCGGGTTGATGCTGCACTTGATCTGGTCCAACTGAAGGCATTCGGGGATCAATTACCGGGCCGGCTCTCAGGAGGCCAACAACAGCGCGTCGCGATCGCTCGCGCCATCGTGGTCGAGCCGTCAGTCATTCTTATGGATGAACCCTTGTCCAACCTCGACGCCAAGTTGCGTCTGGAGATGCGGACTGAGATTAAGCGGATCCATCGCGACCTGCAGCGCACCACGATCTACGTTACGCATGACCAGGACGAAGCCTTGTCATTAGCCGACCGGATCGTTGTTTTGAATGAAGGTCGCACTCTACAGATCGGTTCTCCTGAGGAGCTCTACACCAGGCCTGCTAACCTGCAGGTCGCACGTTTCATGGGATACCGGAACATTCTCGAGCTCGATCTGGAGCGGGTCGAGCAACAGCGGGTTTTTCTTGCCGGCCCAGATTTCCGGCTCGAAGGCATCGCTTGCGCGGAGCTGGCCGGCAGGCGCGCATTTGCGGCAATTCGTCCGGATGACTTTTTGGTCACCATCAACGAGGCAGGCTCCCGTCCGACCGGCGCTCGAAACAGCATCTTGGGCCAGGCGGAAATCGTGGAGTACTGCGGCCGCGATTACCTGGTCGATATTGCCACCTCGTCCGGGCTTCTGTTGCATGCACGAACCCAGCGCCGGGTTGAACCGGGCGCCAGAGTACACCTGGAGGTTCCGGAGGAACGGGTGCTCGCCTTTTCTGCAGCATGAGCACCTCTTCGCGCCCAGCGATTAAGCTGCCTGACCGGACGCTCTTGCTGTTAGTACCCGGCATCGTTATTGTTTTGACGCTCTTCCTGTATCCATTTCTGTTCGGGTTCATCCTTTCGTTCTTGAGCCACCAGGGACCAAATCTCGGCAACTACACCAAATTCTTTTCAACGCCATTTTTGAGCGAGACCATCTGGACAACGCTGTGGATCTCGCTCCCAGCGACGCTGATCAACATCGGCTTTGCTCTCCCGGTCGCATTCGTCACCCGCCGGCATCGGTTCCAGAGGGCCCTGACTGCAATTCTGGTTATACCGATTACCTTAGGGACGGTTCTAATCGCCGAAGGTCTGCTGACCTACCTGGGGCCGCAAGGCTGGCTGAACCGTTTGCTGTTGATGCTGCATATCTCAACCTCTCCAGTCCATCTGACCCACAATTATTGGGGGGTGTTCTTATCGCTGGTTGTCAGCGGATTCCCTTTCGCTTATCTGCTTCTTCTCAGTTACCTGACCGGAATCGATCCGGCTTTGCCGCAGGCTGCTGCTACTCTCGGAGCCAGCCCGTGGCGCCGGTTTATTCATATTTACCTGCCGTTGTTGATTCCAGGACTGGCTATCGCTTTTTGCCTGTCTTTTGTGCAAGCCTTTTCCGTTTTCCCATCGGCAGTCCTGCTGGGCGCTCCGGCCGGCCCTACCCGCGTGATTTCCATCGCGGCTTATCAGGCCGCTTTTGAGGATTACGATTACCCGATGGCATCCGCCATTGCGATGGTGATGGCTGGTGTGCAGCTCCTCGTAGTCGCACTTGCTCTCACCTCTCGCAATTTGTTCTACCGGGGCCCGACGACTGGAGGCAAAGGCTAACCGTGATGACCGGAAGAATAAAACCAGGATTTAGCACATCGCCCCTGGGTCGATTCGCCGGCGCTTCAGGCCGCATCTTCGTATGGATCCTCATGGGCTTCTTTGTGCTTAACGTCCTGGCGTTAATTGCCGCGGTCGTAGTCGACTCCTTTGCCACGACCTGGCTTGGCACCTGGCTGCCGGCCGGTTTCACCGGGCGGTGGTACGGCTCAGCCTGGACTGAGTTCCAGCTAGACAATGTCCTGATGGTTACCGTCGAAGTCGTCTTTGCGGTCGTGGCGATTTCTCTGCTGCTTGGTATCCCTGCAGCTTATGCCATGGCGCGGCGAACATTTCGGTTTAAGCGCGTCGTACTGCTGCTTTTTGTTTTGCCGTTGCTTGTTCCACCAATGACCTATGGTATCCCGCTGGCGACGGTGCTCTACAGCCTTCACCTGGCAGGTACGATCAACGGAGTGATCTTGGCTAATCTGGTTCCGGCGGTGCCGTTCGTTATTCTGGTGATGACGCCGTATATTGAGCAAATTGATCCGAAGCTGGAAGCAGCGGCCCGAGTCTTTGGAGCCGGCACGTTTCGCCTTTTCCTGCATGTTCTTGTACCCTTGCTTGCACCGGGCATCCTTGCGGCCGGCCTCCTGGTCCTGGTGCGAACCATCGGGATGTTCGAACTAACATTTCTCACCGCCGGTCCGGACAGTCAGACCCTGGTGGTTGCGCTCTATTACACCGTGTTTGCAGCCGGGGTGCGCTCGGCCCAGTCCATCGATGCCATGGCCGTGATTTATATGGTGGCCACTCTCATCTGGCTCCTGATCGCGTTGCGTTTCGTCAACCCAACCCAGCTCGTAACCCGCGTGAGACAATAACGCCAGCACCCATCCAGGAACTCATTAAGCTTTGCCCGGTGCGGTCAATCCTTTTATCTCTGCGCCCTCGCATGCGTCCGCTGTCTGCGTCGGAATTCCGCCACCTTGTAGCGATTGCCACACATGGAATTGCTGCACCACTGACGTCGATGATTCTTCGTTGTGTCGTAGAAAATGATCGAGCAGGAATCGGTGTTTGCACAATGGCGCAAATACTTAAACTCTGCCGTGATCAGAAATTCGGCGATCGACCGGGCAAGAATCGCAAGAGCCAAATCTTTGCCTCTGAGCAACGACCGGGACCGACACAGATGAAAGCTCCTTTTACCCTTCATACATAAAGCTTCGCTGAACGTCTCGATAGCAAAGAAATGGTTTAGCTGTTTGATGAATTGCGGGGGCACGCCATGCCCGGTCATGATCTCTTCCAGGGTGTTCTTCCACGTACGACGCAGATGTCGGACCGTTTCCAAAGCTTCAGATATCTCTGATTTTGAAATCTCGAGGTTCTGTCCGTCTGAAAGATCAGACGCTTTCAGCCAATCCGTCACGTCTTGCCAGTTCTTCAGAAATTCAACGTCCGCCCCGGGCGGCGGCAAAAGGGTATTGGCAAAATCGATGGCTGGATGGGCGCCAAGCGAAAGAAAATCCGGGCGTTTAGAGGTGGCAAGTTCAGGGACAGAAGCCATCAGCAAGCATAACTTATAAAATGCGGATTTGACAAGTTACTATTCTTGCCAATGCCACTGACCTATTGATATTTATTTTGGAAAGTTACAGGTAACCACCTAACCGGTAAACGTCCGTTACCCGATCGGCTTAAACTTGGCTTCCGGCAGCAAGGGCAAGAGCCATTGATCCGTCACCCAGAGCCGGGATATAACGATACATTCCGTCCGTGATCAGATCACGTTTCAGGCGTAGCGTGAAGTATTTCTGGGCATCGGCGGCGATCCTGATCGCGCTGCCGAGCATACCTAGGCTGCCCAGACTGAATTGCCTCTAAAATCATTCCAACGGGATTTTTTGTGAAACATTCTCCGCATTCGACCAAGGCACCAGCTGCCGTGAGGGACACTGCGGACGGCTTGCCGGTACCCGAACGCTACTGGGCCATTCTCACGATCGCGCTCGGCCTGATTATGGCCGTTATGGACGGCGCAATCGCCAATGTCGCGCTGCCGACTATCGCTCAAGATCTACACGCCAGTCCGACATTTTCGATCTGGATCGTTAATGGTTATCAGCTCGCGATAACCGTCTCGCTGCTGTCACTGGCGTCGTTGGGAGAGATCATCGGCTATCGCCGGATCTACCTGGCTGGATTGCTCTTGTTTACGTTTGCCTCGTTGCTGTGTGCGCTATCACAGACACTGGTCATGCTAACCGCCGCGCGCGTTATCCAGGGCTTTGGCGCGGCCGGAATCATGAGCGTGAACGCAGCCCTGGTCCGGTTCACCTATCCGCATCGGATGCTAGGGCGCGGCATTGGCATCAATGCGTTGGTGGTCGCGGTATCCGCCGCGGTCGGGCCGACGCTGGCCGCCGGTATCCTCGCCACAACGACCTGGCCGTATTTATTTGCCATCAACATTCCATTCGGCATCCTCGCCATGCTGATCGGAGTACGGGCCCTACCGCATACTCCGCGCTGCCGCCGTGCCTTCGATTGGCTAAGCGCGCTGATGTGCGCGATCATGTTTGGCCTTGGGATCGCCGCTATCGACAGTTTCGGACATGGCGAGGCGCCGCTCTTTTATCTATCGCAAGCGGTGATCGCGGCCATTGCCTGTCTGTTGCTGGTGCGTCGACAGCGCACCGCTGTTTCACCGGTGTTACCG
>JAFAVN010000429.1 GCA_019242435.1 Verrucomicrobiota bacterium
GTAACGGTGTGGCGCAGCTCGAAAAGCGCGACCTCATGCGGCATAACGTCACCGGCCGGTGGAAGCATCCAGAGTCCCTTCCATCGAGGGCCCGCACTTCTGCTCAGCAACAACCGGTCTTCCTGACGAATCCAACGATAGTTCTCCTGCACTCGAACGGGCTTTGAGTTCGGACTCTTATTCGGAACCAGCTCGGGATCGGGCACACTGCAAAACTCGCGCACCGGACACAAGACGCATCGGGGGGCGCGGGAACTACAAATCAGGGCGCCGAGCTCCATTATAGCCGAGTTGAAAGTTCCGGGACGCGGGCCTGCCACCAGCTGCGCCGCTAATTCCCAAAGGATGCTCTTGCCAGGCTCTCTATCGATTGGACTCTCGAGATTTACCAGACGTGACAAAACCCGGCCCACGTTCGCGTCAATGATTGGAGCCGGTAAATCGAAGGCAAAACTGGCAACGGCCCCCGCTGTGTAACGTCCGATTCCAGGCAGCTTCAGGAGTTCGTCTACTTCACATGGCAGGCGGCCGTCCCGATGCTCGACGACCCACCGAGCACAGGCATGCAGATGGCGTGCCCGAGCATAGTAGCCAAGTCCTTCCCAGGCGCTTAGCACCTCGGCTTCATCGGCCGCCGCCAAAGCTTTGATCGTCGGAAACGAAGCGAACCAGCGATCGTAATACTGCAGAACCGTGGTCACCTGGGTCTGCTGCAGCATCATTTCCGATACCAGTATCTGATACGGATCCGCCGTTGCTCTCCAGGGAAGTTTCCGGCCGTGGCGGTCAAACCAAGCCATCAAACTGGCGCGAAAGCGCGTGCTTTGCAGCTTATCATGATTCATGCTCAGCAGGTGACGTCGTTTTCCTTGTCGTTAACTCAGGAACAGGCAGAAAAACTTAGAACGCTACTGACCGATCAAAACTTTGAGTTCGTCAGCCGGCCATACATGCTCTTTTTCGCCCAGAAAGGCAAACTCTCGGTCGCAGTTTACGAAAAGGGGCCCAAAGTCGTCATTCAAGGCAAGGAGATGGAAGATTTCGTTAAGTACGAGCTCGAACCCAAAATTACGGGAGAAGCGCGCTTGGGCTACGAAGAGGTTTTACAGCCGGCGATGTTCGAACCACATTTTGGAGTTGATGAGAGCGGCAAAGGCGATTTTTTCGGCCCGTTGGTGGTTGCGGGGGTTTTTGTCGATCGCACAATTGCCAAACAATTGTTGGCGCTCGGTGTAATGGACAGTAAACGAATCTCGTCAGATCGCAGAATAGAACAACTGGCTGATGCGATTCGCAACGTCCACGGTACCGAAAACAATGTGGTTTTAATCGGTCCCGAAAAATATAACGAGCTCTATCTCCGCTTTGCCAATCTCAATGACCTGCTCGGCTGGGGGCACGCGCGGGTGATCGAGAACCTCTTGGCGCTGCGGCCGGATTGCCCCCGGGCGCTCTCCGACAAATTTGCCAACGAGCGGGTTGTCCGACAGGCTCTGCTCACCGCCGGCCGCAAGATCACCGTAGACCAGCGGACCAAGGCGGAATCGGATATTGCTGTAGCCGCCGCCTCTATATTGGCCAGAGAAAAGTTCGTTCGCTGGCTGGACCGGAAAGGAAGGGAATTAGGAATTAGGCTGCCAAAAGGGGTGTCCGGGGAGGTGAAGACCGCAGCCAGAGAATTGGTATCCAGACATGGTCCCGAGGCCCTGCGAAAAGTTGCCAAAATGCACTTCCGAACGGCCGATGAAGTATTGGGCACGCATAAGGGGTAGCAGCTCTTGGGGAGAACAAAGAAAATCATGCAATCTGCAGGATCGGGCCTTGCGGTGGACACCCCTTGGCGGGCGGCGATTTTTCAGCTGCGCCGTTAATCGGCGCTAACCCGCTAGTAATCCCTTGCTTGAGAGTTTTTCTCGCTGATACTTTCGGTTCATACAATCCAGAGTTAATCCATCAAACTCTCAAGATTGACGGTGGAGAGGCAACCGCTAATGCCAGCGTATTCGAACGTTCGAAAGGAGTTCATGATGCCAAACCTAACGAAGCGCGAGATCGTTGTAAGAATCAGTAACGATACAGGCCTAGTACAACATCAGGTTTTTGAAGTGGTTCAACGCACGTTAGATCTAATCACTGATAGTTTAGCAAGAGGCGAGGATGTGGAGTTACGGAATTTCGGGATTTTCGAAGTCCGATTGACCAAGGAGCGGGTAGGTCGCAATCCGAACCAGCCGGGTAGCAGCTTTAAAATTCCGCCTCGCGCGACCGTCAAGTTTAAGTCAGGAAAGATCATGCGGCAGAAGGTTTCCAAGCTGGGGCCGACGCTCAGGCAAGCAGAAGCCTTTAAGGGCGCGTCTGTGTGAGGCGGCGTCGCCGGGCGGGACAAGTTAACACGACCTAATCATCGTCTCGCGCAGCTTGGTTCCGCTCACTACTCGCCTGCCATTGTCTGAGCAGCGCACTTACCGCTGGCGAAACTGATCCCTGCAATGGCTGCCTCCCTGGGCCGGCGCTTGACCGTTTTACTCCCCGTTTTTTCTCTCGGAGGTGATCTGCTTTCACTTGATGGCGGGTTTTATTCTGGGTACGCGCCTCCAGTTCTTCCACAAGCAGCCGGCGAGCAAAAAAACGATTCAACGCTTGGCTTCGTTTCCGGTTGCAACGCACTTTAATCCCGGTCGGCCGATGCAAAATAGTGATAGCAGACCCTTGAAGAAGATTCTCTTCGAGGTCCTTCTCGTAACATCCCAAGGCCGCCATTTTCGCGCGGAGCACCTCGGCTTTCTTGGCTGACACAGGAAACGCGATCACCAGATAATCCAAGTGCGCTGTATCAGTTATGTCCGAAGCGCGGCCGGAGCGATTTTCGGCTCACGCAAGGAGCGAAGGAGGAGCATATCCGCTGCGATCCGTGACGACTGAGCGACGCAGCATGAGCCGAAAAGAGACCGGCCCCTGGATCGAGGCGGCGCGGGCCCATTGGCTGCGTTGCTCCTCGGTCGCCTAGGTTCAAACTATGCTCCTTCCTCACGCCTTGCCACTGGGCCCCCCGGCGCCTCCACCGCGGTTTGCGTACAACTGATACAGTGCACTGAGTATGGTGGCCAACGACCGATCATTCGCAAGGGTGATTTTGATCGTGCCGTTTCCCTTTCAAGTTCGGGTCCCGGCCACAGATTTTCGATCTTATTTGTTTCATTCGATTAAATCCTGTGATGGTTTTCCGCCTATTATTGACTAAGATAACGCCGTCATGTCTTCCGAACTTCTCACTACCAATCGAAAGGCTCTGACGATTAATTTAGATGAGCCCAAATACGGCACCTTCGCCGAGATCGGCGCCGGACAGGAGGTGGCTCGCCATTTTTTCCAGGCGGGAGGTGCTGCCGGCACGGTCGCAAAGTCGATTTCGGCTTATGACATGAAGTTCAGCGACGCGATCTACGGTAAATCGGCCAGATACGTGTCCCGAGAGCGTTTGGGCCTGATGCTGGAACATGAGTACGAGCTGTTGATTGAACGCCTAAAAGCCCTCAGAGGCGACAGGTCTGCCTTCTTCGTCTTCAGTAACACGGTTGCCGCCCGAAATTTCAAAGGCACCAATGAATGCCATGGTTGGATGGGGATCCGTTTTCAAGCCGAACCCAATTCGCTTCCAAACGATATCGTGATGCATGTACGGATGTGGGACAAAGAAAACATCCTGCAACAGCAAGCATTGGGTATCATCGGCGTTAATTTAATTTACGGTGCCTTCTACTATCTGACCGACCAGGACCGGTTCATTCGCTCCCTAGCCGATAATCTTACGCTCGATCGAATTGAGGTCGATATGATTTCGTTCTCCGGCCCGTTATTCGCCAGTGTCGATAACCGTATTATGAGCCTGAAGCTGGTTGAGTATGGCCTGACGAATGCCGTTTTGTTCGGACCGGACGGTGACGTGCTGCAGCCCTCAGAGGTGCTGCATAAGAAAGCCCTGGTAATTGAACGCGGCAGTTTTCGTCCAGTCACCCTGGTGAATGATGACATGCTCCGCTGTGCGTTATCCCAGTTTCTCCAGGAACCCGCTGTGCAAGGCCGGGATGTCGTCGTTCTCATGGAGTTGACCATGCATAATCTGCTCGCATCCGGTAACCTTGACCACCAGGATTTCCTGGCGAGAGTAGATACTCTCGGAGCGATTGGATATAACGTTTTGGTATCAAATTATTTTGAGTTCTACCGACTAACTTCTTACTTCCGTAGGTATACCAAAGAAATGATTGGGGTAGTAATGGGTCTCAATAACCTGCTCGAGATCTTCAATGAGAGATATTATGAAAACCTCGAAGGAGGCATTCTCGAGGCGGCCGGCCGGCTCTTTAAGGCGTCCACCAAACTTTACATCTATCCGATGCGAAAGAGCGCTTACGATCGCTACTGCCTCAAAGCGGAATGTCCAACTCCGACGCCCGGTTTACAAAGTCTGCCCCAGGATGTCTGGATTAATGCCACCAACCTCCAAGTCCAGCTTAACCTGCAAAATCTTTACGCGCACCTGATGGAAAATCGTTATATCACTCCAATCGTCGGCTTCGACCCGTCCATCATGGACATCTTCTCACGCGACGTATTAGCTAAGATTCAAAACGGCGAGGAAGGATGGGAGAAAGGCGTTCCCGCTAAAGTTGCAGCTCTTATCAAGGAACGCCACCTTTTTGGCTATTTGAAAAACGCTGCTCGCGAATTAAATCCAGTTCAGTAAATTAACTTTTTCTGTCTGGAATCAGTGGATTTTCTCTTAAGACCTTGAAAGCTTGGAACTGGTCAAGCGCCGATTGATATTTTTCGGTCTTTGTGCCACAGGCTGGCGACCGGTTTGGACTTTTGTTAATGAGCCCCCTAGAACAACGCATCGGATATAAATTCCGAAACTCTCTCCTTTTAGCTGAAGCACTTACGCACCCGAGCCTTGGTCACGAGACTCAACGGCACCATTTTGACAATCAAAGGCTCGAATTCCTCGGAGACGCGGTTTTGCAGCTGATTTTCACGGAACATCTCTTCCGATTGTTTCCGCATTTTAGCGAGGGCCAACTCACGAAGTTGCGGTCGCGCCTCGTCTCCCGGGAAGGCCTTAAGGTTCATGCGACTAACCTCGGTCTCGGTACCTACCTCATGATGGGACGTGGGGAAGAAGCTAGCGGAGGCCGGGAACGAGCGTCAATTCTGGCCGATGCTTTCGAGGCCCTGGTCGGAGCCATGTATCTCGACAGCAATCTGGAAGTGGTACGCCGATTCATCTTGGACGAAGCCCATGATGATATCCAGCGTCTAGCTCAACAGCCACTGGAAGTGAACCCCAAAGGTCAGCTCCAGGAGATCCTCCAGGCCATCTCAGCCAAGAGCCCGGTTTACGAGATCGTTTCGCAGACCGGGCCGGAACATCAAAAGCTGTTTGTTGCCAAGGTCATCTGGGGCGACACCGAACTCGGTTCGGGCGAGGGCTCAAGCAAGAAACAAGCAGAAACTGCGGCTGCTTTGGCCGCTCTGCGCGCTCAGCGCTGGGACAAGGACAACAGAGAGTTAGGAACGCCGGAAACGAGCGAGAATCCGGCGAGAACCGTGTAGGCGTATGGGCGTATCGGCGTCTCGGCGTATGGGAGCATGCTGGCGAAAAGCCTTCGCAAAATCATCCGGTGAGGCGCAAAAGTCAGCCCCAATGAGCCGCTGGCATCACACATACCGCTAAATCCCACACGCCGACAGGCCCTCAACCCCCTACGTACTGCGCGGAATACGTGTCATACTTTTGGACCTGACCATCTTTCGGAGGGTTCTTTACGTCGTATACCTGATTGCTGATGAGCTGTCGCGACTGGGTGTCATAGATCATCACACTGGAGGCTCCTTGGTTGTGCTGCTCTTGGACAGTGGAAACGGCCATGTAGCGCTGCTGCCTCAGCTGTGCCCTGCGTTCGGCTGACATCCGCTCGTAAGCCAATCTAGCGCGCTCTTCCGCGATCCGGCGCTGCCTTTCAGTAGCCTCATGTTTTGCAACCACATAGGCCAGGGCGCCAACGGCAGCCCCGGTTCCAAGCCCAACCGCCACCGCGGTCGCGTTACTTGCACCTGCAGCCTTTGCAACTCCTCCGGCCAGCGCGCCGGAGGTTACGCCGGCAAGCACACCGGTGCTCTGCGGAGACATGTCCTCGCAGCCGATCACTGCGAAGCTGGCAAGTAGGATAATGCAAGTAGTGGTGGTTAGGCAAATTTTCATAAAAAAACGAATTTCCAGCCTACCCAGGTCGGACCGCGTCGCTCAAGATCATTTCGCAGTTCGAAGTGGATTGGTTGATGCCGTCGCTCTACCGATCCTCGGTCCTCAACGAGTCGCGAATCCACTGGAAACCGCGAACCGCTACTGCCCCTGGTTCGGATTCGGCGGAGGCTGGCTCGGATTCTGCAACCCCTGGTTCTGCTGGAATGCTATCTTGTTCCTTCGGCACCAGTCGACGGCCATGACATAACCGGCTTCGGCTGCCCGTCGAACATACTCGACCCCGGTTGCGTGATTCTTGACCCCATTGATGCCATCAATCAGGGCGGTCCCATAAAAGTAGAGGCCCTCCGGATCGTTTCGATCCGCCGCTAATTTGAACAAGTTAAGCGCGCGCGGCACGTCTTTTGGTACGCCTTCCCCGAGAACATACATCACGCCCAGATTTGCCATGGAGCGCGGATACTGCAGCGCGATAGCTTGTTTGAAGTAGGCGATCGCGGACTCATAATCATGTTGTTCCCGGTAGTAGGTTCCAAGCAAATCCATTGCCATCATGTTACGTAAAGCGGCGGCTTCTTGGGCATAAGACAACGCTTTAGCCTTATCTTTCGGGACCAGTTTTCCGAAATAATAACATTCTGCGACGCAATATTTCGCGTAAGCGTCACCAGCCTCGGCCGCCTGGTGGAGATAATTAAACGCCTTAGCGTCATCCCCCGGGTTGTGGTGACGCGATAGTAGAATGCCCGCTTGCCGTTTCCCTATTGCATTCCCTTTATCTGCGGCCTGTTGATACCAATTAAGAGCATAGTCCGGCTGCGTGCTCCAGGTATTGTCCGCCAGTAACAACATGGCCTGAACCACACCACCCCGGGCGGCAGCTTCCAGATCAGGCTGGACAATGGAGAAGTTGTTAGGCGTAACCTTGGTTTTGCTCGACCTGACCTCCGAAATGAGATTATCCAGCCGCGCCCGTACCTCGCCAGGGTTCTTCTCCAGAGCGGTGTTGAGCAGCTTCATTGCCCCAACCCAATCGCCGGCTTTCTCCAGATTATCCGCGGCTTTAAGACTAGCGCTCAGTTCATCTTCGGCCGTCGGAGGTGCTGTAGCGGTCGGGACAGGCGTTGAGAGTGGCGTGGGTAGCGGAGTTGCCGTCGGCTGAACTGTCGCCTCTGGCGTAGCCGTCGCTTCTGGCGTAGCTGTCGCTACGGGCCGCGGCGTCGGAACCGGCGTGCTGAATTCTGGCGTCGGCTGACCCGTCGCGACCGGTGTCGGCGTAGCCGTTTGCAAAGCGATGCTGGACCGCACCGAATTAGTCAGCGCTTCCCACGCGAAAAATCCGCCAAGACTCAGTACCGCCAAAAGGACCAGGACAAGGACAAGGATCAAAATGGGACCGAGTACGGAAAATCGAGAACGCTTCGGCCTGGCCGGAGAAATCTGCTCTGACGGCAACGCGGGAGGTACGACAGCCTCAACGGAACCGGACGACGGGAAGTCCGAGGACGGAACCGCTGCCGGAGGCGGTGCCAATGTTTGCGGTAGCAATTGGTGCGAAGCCTCCGGGGCGTCTGGGGTTACCGGTACCGGACTAAAGTCTGAGGATGACGGTTTATCCACACCGATAGCTCCGACTGGCTGGGTAGGTGCACGGGCCGGTGTGCCAGTAGCGCTGGCCGAGATGGCGGTATCGAGAGGTGGTGCGACCGCACCGGTGCTAGACTGCACCCCGGAAGAACTCCAGTGCCGTCCGCCAATAACTGTAATCAGTGCGTGAGAAAGTTCGGCAGCCGATGAAAACCCATCGGCAATCCCCTGTCGCAGTACTGCGTTGCCGGCTTCCGACAGGCCCGGGATCGGGCTAACTCTACCCGTGGATTCCACGGTGCTTCTGGGCCCGCCCAATAGCTCGTAGGCCAAAAGGCTCAACAACCGGGAGTAACTGCTTTTCGCGCCGCCTGCCTGGATACTTCCCACCAGAGTGGCGCCGCCTGCCCAAGTAGCTGAGTCAGAGGCCGACACTGAAAAATCCACCGCCGCGACCTTGGTCG
>JAFAVN010000300.1 GCA_019242435.1 Verrucomicrobiota bacterium
CGTCAGGATTCCGACCGCCTTATCCGAATTGGGGCCGCGTATAGCGGGTTCCGGAGATTGGTGATTCACGGTGCGCAAACACGCTCCGCTAGGAGCAAAATCTTTATAGTTATGAGATAGTCAGGGCAATGGCTGCTTGGCTGGATGACGTTAATGCCTGGTTAAGGAATTACCCCAAAGAGGCTCGCTACCTGGTTGGAGTTTCCGGTGGGGTTGATTCGCGGGTTCTGCTGCAGGTGTTGATCGATGCCGGGTTCACCGATCTAGTAATTTGCCATCTCGACCATGGATTGAGGAGCGACAGTGCCCAAGACGCTGAGTTCGTCAGACGACTGGCTAAACGGCTGGGGCTCCCCCTTTTTACGGATCGGGTGACCGAATGGCCGCTCAGATTGTCCGTGGAAACGGCGGCGCGACAAATCCGGCAAAGGTTTTTTGCCCGGGCCGCCAAGGAGTTTGGATCGACCTCTGTCTTTCTTGGGCATCATGCGGATGATCAAGTAGAGACATTTTTGCTAAATATGTTGCGCGGCGCGGGATCGATCGGCCAGGCCGCTATTCGCCGGCAAAATCGTATGACTCTCGATGGAGTCGAGTTGACCTTGCTGAGGCCATTACTCCGGGTCTGGAAAAATGATATTCGGGAGTTCGCCAGGAAACGGCGCCTGCGGTTTTTGGAAGACACCACGAACCAGGAAAATAATTTTACTCGGAACCGGCTCCGGAACCTCTTAATGCCGGAAATTGAGCGAATCCTTGGTCGGCCTTTCAAGCCGAGCCTTTTGCGGTTGTCGGAAATCGCAGCCGAAGAATCGGAAGTATTGCAACAACTAGTACCGCCGATTTGGAAATCTGCGGAACTGCGGACCGACGATCTGCGCAAATTGGCTCTAGCTCTTCAAAGGCGTGTCATCCATCAATGGTTAAGCGAGAGACAAATTCCTGATATCGGATTTGACGAAGTAGAAAGAGTCCGGGCGATGCTGATGCACCGAGAGATCGCAAAGGTAAATCTGCCGAGCGATCATTGGTGCCGGCGCCGGGCGGGAAAGCTATTTGTGGAAGGGGCGAAAGACCGGTGATTGGTAATTGGTGAGTGATGATTGGTGGCGTGGGCCGACCGGTTCGTCCCTCAATTGCCGTAGTTGTCTCAACCATAGAAATTGCCTGCCAACAATGCTGAGCTAACGCCGGGCACTCGTAAGACAAATATTCTTTTCATGCTATTTCTTTACGGTTCTTTGAATCCGCTTCCGCCGTCCCGGCCCTGGAGACGGCGGCACTGGCAAGACTCCTAGTTTCTGGCCTTACGGGGGAACAGTTTCTTCCAGTTGAGCAACACAATCACGAAGATGACAGGCGCCAGAACTAGGCCCATATTCATCTCCGGCACAACTGGCAGATGGTGACCATCATGGTCGTGCTCATGGTGGTCATGTTCGATTTCTTCGAATATATTAGGCATTGCTGTTTCTAATTGCGGATTGATTCCGCCTTAAGCGCCGCTCGGAGTGATGGGCGGAGCGGAGCTAGCTGGCGAAACCCTTTACGCGGCTGCTTCCTGCAAGAGCCGCTTCCATTTAACTAGCGGCAACTTAATAACGACCGCTCCGGCTGCCAACAATTGCTCAATTCATTGGCCAGTCAGAATAGATCCTTTTTAAATGAGCAGGATATTCGCACAACTTTTTAAAAATTTAGCTAGTCGGCTGTTAGAGGTTGTTAATGATGCTTGTCGGCCAAAAGCGGTTACTGCAGGTAAATACTGGTCATTAAATTGTTTGACAGCATCGAAACGAGAAGGAGAACGAATACAAACAGGAGCATTTCTCTGCGGCCGTTTTTACAGCTCGGGATCAGCTTCTACTTTGAAGCGTCTTTGCGGTTCACCGGGCAGAGGAACTGCGTGCAGCTAAAGCAAGTGGCATGAGGCGTAGCGAAGCGCAGCTTCTCTAGTCCGTTTCGGGCGAAGTCCTTTTCTACCTGCAATATTTCTTCGATAAGTTCGCCCTTCTTATCCAGGACGGTCAGAATCTTGCAGACCTGCTTGACCGCGCAGGCAGGAACGTTTCCGGTCAGTCTATCGTTTTTGTCGAAAAATCGGATTCCGCACAGGAGCCTGGCGTGAAGGGCCTTAGTCGTTAGGGGGCCGATCCAAGTGGTTTCGGCAGCGAACGAATCGGATAACAGATTTGACTGTACAAAATCCCAGGAGATCTCATCGAGTATGCGCTCTCCACCGCTATGGTGATCTCGTCCTTGACGACTTTTTACAGATGATCTTCTAGATCTTCCGGATGTGATTTTCGCATTTTTTGAAT
>JAFAVN010000318.1 GCA_019242435.1 Verrucomicrobiota bacterium
CGATGTCGAAGAAGGCAGACTGGATGATGTCTTTCGTTCCATCACCCTCCCGGATACCAAGGCTGCTGCATGAAGACCATCTGGACTATTGCCAAACGCGAGCTTGGCGCCTACTTCACCTCCCCGGTGGCATACGTTTTCATTGTAATCTTCCTGCTGTTAGCAGGGTTCTTCACCTTTATGGTGGGACGCTTTTTTGACCGCGGTGTCGCTGATTTACTTCCGTTCTTTCTTTGGCATCCGTGGCTTTACCTCTTCCTGGTGCCGGCGGTAGGAATGCGCCTGTGGTCAGAGGAGCTCCGTCTTGGTACGATGGAATTACTTTTTACTATGCCGGTTACGCCCTGGCAGGCAATTCTGGGTAAATATTTTGCCAGCTGGATTTTTCTGGCAATCGCCCTCCTTCTTACCTTTCCGCTAATAGTGACGGTAAGCTATCTTGGACATCCGGATTTTGGGAGGATCGTCGCCGGTTACCTGGGTAGCTTGCTGATGGCAGGTTCCTTCCTTTCCATCGCATTATTAACGTCTTCTCTGACCAGAAGCCAGGTAGTCAGTTTTATCCTGGCGGTAGTAATTTGTTTGTTTCTCATTCTTTGTGGTTGGCCTCCGGTAACTGATGCCGTCTCGAACTGGGCGCCGGCCTGGTTCGTGGATGGACTAGCTTCACTCGGTGTTATGACTCATTTCGAAAGTTTGCAGCGAGGTGTAGTGGATAGTCGGGATCTGGTATTCTTCGTTAGCGTCATCATCTTTTGTCTGTTCACCACTAGTGTTGTTCTTCGTGCGCGTCGCGCGTGATGGTATGAAAAAAGTAGAGAGTTGGCTCCTCCCCATAGCGAGTGTCATCGCGGTTCTGATAATCCTGGTCGTTGTAAATGTCCTCGGAAATTTCCTCAAATTCCGCGTCGACTTGACGGAGAACAGACTTTATTCACTTTCCCCCGGCACCAGGAACATTCTGGACAAACTGGATACCCCGGTCGAGATCCGGTTCTATTATAGCAAAGATAACTCGGCAATGCCGGTGCCGCTGCGAACTTACGCCCAGGAAGTAGAGAACTTACTGGCCGAATATCAGCAGGCAGGTCACGGCAAGATTCAGATCGTTAGGTTAGATCCAAAACCGGACTCGGATGCTGAAGATTCTGCACGTCTTGATGGTATCCAGGGCCAGACTACCAGTCTCACGGGCGATAAGATCTATCTGGGCCTGGCAGTTAGCTGCCTGGATGCGAAGACCGCAGTTCCATTTCTAAGTCCGGATCGGGAAACTCTGCTGGAATACGACATCTCCAGGGCCATATCGAGCGTGGTAAATCCAAAGAAAGCGGTGATTGGCGTAATGAGTGCGTTGCCCGTTCTAGGACGTTCCTCACCGATGATGATGATGCAGCGCCAAGCACCGAACCCGCCTTGGATCTTCATTCAAGAACTGAAGGAAAACTATACCGTCCGGGAAATTCCGGTAACTGCTGAAAAGATCGACGATGATGTCTCGGTGCTACTGATTCATTATCCGAAAGGAATTACCGATGCAGCGCAATTCGCGATCGACCAGTTTTTGCTCCATGGGGGTAAAGTTGTCGCTCTGTTAGATCCTTTCTCGTTCATCGATTCGCAATTGAGCGGACAGGAGGGAATGATGATGGGCGGAGGTTACTCGGCAACTCTCGATAAATTGCTGAAAGCGTGGGGAATCGATTTTACGGCTAACAAGCTAGTTGCCGATCCTAATTTAGCCACTCGCATCCAGAGACAGAAAAGTTCTGTCGAATCAGATATGACCGTTTTATCCGTAACCGGCGATTCGATCAATAAGTCGGATCCGTTGGGAGCATCCACTAGCGACCTGCTATTGCCATTTGCCGGTGCTTTTCAAGGGAAGCCGGCTACCGGGCTGAAGGAGGAAATCTTGGTTTCGTCAAGTAAACAAGCAGGTCTGGTAGACGCGGGTAGCGTCATGATGGGAGCCGACGCGGTCCGGAAACTGTACAAGCCAGGAAATACTGCTTTACCTCTGGTGATTAGATTGACAGGAACATTCAAGACAGCTTTTCCGCAGGGCAAGCCGGCCGCATCACCTAGTCCTTCTCCGTCACCAAGCCCGGCGAGTTCACCGACACCGGCGCCGGCTTATCTGAAAGAAGGAACTAAGGAGGGCGTCGTGCTGCTGGTAGGAGACTCGGATTTTGCTTACGACCAAATTGCCGGCCGCGAACAACAGGTGCTAAATCAGACGGTTTTCACTCCAGCCAACGGTAATCTCAACCTGATTGAGAGCAGTATCGAACTGTTAGCCGGTGATTCTAACTTGATGTCAATCCGGAGCCGGGCCTCTGCCAATCGGCCTTTCGTCGTGGTGAATAAGATGGAGGCGGCAGCCGAAGAGAAGTACCAGAACAAAATTGATGAGCTGGAGGCCAGCTTAACTCAGACCCGACAGAAACTTTCCGAGCTGCAGACCGGCAAACAAGCGGATCAAAAGAGCGTTCTCTCGCCGGAACAGCAAGCCGAGATCAAGAAGTTTCAGGAAAACGAAGGCCAGATTGACCGGCAGTTAAAGGAGGTTCGTAAGCAGCTTCGGCAAGAAATCGATTCTCTGCAGAACTGGCTTAAGTGGTTGAACATCGCTCTGATGCCTGCACTCGTGACGTGTATCGGTCTCGGACTAGCATTCTTCAAGAAACGAAGTCGAGCTGCTCGATGAAACGAAAACAAGTTTATTTCTTGGTGGGTGCTGCGCTGATCCTGGCTATTGCCGCTACCGTCTTTCAAATCGTTCGGTCGGAGAGTTGGAAAGGCACAGCCCGTGAGCTGGAACCATTTGCCCAGTTACCAGTTAACTCGATTGAGAAAGTCGTGATCAAGTCTGATAAAGGGACGGTGACTCTACAGAAGCTCAATGGTATCTGGGCAGTCGCAGAAAGAGCTGGGTATCCGGCCGATTTTAGTAAAATCCGGGACTTGGTCCGGTCTATTTGGGAACTGAAGGTGGTTCGCGACCTGGAGGTTGGTTCTTCCCAGTTTGGCCGGTTACATATTTTGCCGCCGGGAAAAGGCGATGATTCGGGTGTTGAGTTGGATCTGTTTGATGCCGGCGGGAAACCCATCAAAACATTGATCCTCGGCAAGCCGTCGGGAGGCGATGAAGACTCGGAGGCGGAAACAAGCAGCGGCCGGTTTGTTTATGATCCGTCCCTAAAGGACCGAGTGTATCTAACAGGTGAAACATTTTACTCGGTAGAAGCAACTCCGCAGAATTGGCTGGACAAAGACTTCATTAAACCAGGAGCGATCAAGGAAGTGACGCGTGGTTCGGTGGGGGATGCACCAGGTTGGAAGGTGACTCGTAAAGATCAGAAAGATCCTTGGGAACTAGCGGATGCAAAACCGGGCGAAACTCTCGATATGGCGGTGATTAACTCGCTCTCGAGTTTCTCGCCTTCTTTTGAGGATGTAAAGGCTGCCAACACCCCAGATAACGAGACCGGGCTCAAGTCGCCCCTGACCGTCGACCTGGGTACCTTCGAGGGGTTCAAGTACCACCTTGAGATCGGTGGTGTGGGGCCGCAACAGAGCCACTTCGTGAGAGTGAAGGTGTCCGCCGATCTGCCATCTAATCGAGCCGCAGAGCTTAACGAATCGCCTGACGACAAAAAGAAAAAGGACGAAGAGTTTGCCAAGAAGCAGGACGAACTGAAGACCCGCTTGGCGGCGGAGCAGAAGTTGCAAGGATGGGTTTTTCAGGTGCCTGATTTCAGCCTGGAGACCGTACTGAAAGCGCGGGCTAACGTTGTAAAACTGCCGGCACCATCGCCGACACCGAAATCGAGCCCGAACAACAGTTCTACAGCGGGTCCTAATCCCCAGCCAATTGCTTCGGCTACTCCGGAGGGGTCGCCGGCACCGGTGCCTGCGGCCACACCAAAGCCCAGCGTGGAGTCTAAGCCTGAGCCGAACGCCACACCAGAAGTGAGCGCCAGCCCGGAGGTGAGCGCTAGCCCGAAAGTGAACCCGAGCCCGGAAGTGAACGCCAGCCCGGAAGTGAGCGCCAGCCCC
>JAFAVN010000494.1 GCA_019242435.1 Verrucomicrobiota bacterium
GGTGTTCACCGAGATGGTGCCTTCCGACCAATACCAAAGACCGAGCGCTGCGGCCAGACAAACGAGCAGCAACGCCACGCCGCCAGTGTACCCAATACCCAGCGACCGATCCGCAAAGTCGGCCATGGTAGTGCCGAAAGTGGTGGACGCAACAATGGTGGCCCAATAAAGGAAAGGGTTGAATCTCTTTGACAAAATTTGCGCACTCACCAGCGCAACCAGCAAACTAAGGAAAAGGAGAGTCCCGGCCAGGTAGCCCCAATTCAGCGTCATTGTGACCGTATCACCGCCGGTTTCGCCGAGGGTGGTCGCAGCGATTTTGATCACCCAGAATGTCAGCGTGATTTCGGGTACCTTACTGAGGGCTTCTTGGCCGGTTCCATTTGTATACTTCATTGGGTGCATCGTCGGAAGAGAACCTGTCGCGTTTCTTCTCCAACGCAAATGTTGGTTTTTTGTCCCCGCGGGACTGACGAATCCACTTTCGTGGCCGGTTTCGGAACGTTCTATGCTGTCACTCCTGGCGGAGTGTGGACCGTCAACTCCAACGGCTTGGAAAGCAAACACGACTCACGTTATGGACCAGGAAAATACTATCGAAGCTCTCCGCCGCGCCGAGCAGAAGTACCGCAGCATCTTTGAGCATGCCACCGAGGGGATTTTTCAGACTACACCGGATGGCCAGTATCTCAGCGCCAATCCAGCGCTTGCCCGGATGTACGGCTACGATTCACCAGAGAAGCTCCTGGCGGCTTTAACTGACATTGGCCGCCAACTTTATGTTCAACCCGGCCGCCGCTCCGAATTTACGTTCACAATGCGCCAGAACGGAAGAGTTTTGGATTTTGAATCCGAGATTTATCGGCGTGATGGAAGCATTATCTGGATTTCCGAAAACGCCCGTGCCGTGCACGATGAAGTCACGAGCGAATTACTTTATTACGAGGGTATGGTACAGGATATCACCCGCCGTAAGCGTGCAGAGGATGAGTTGCGCGCGAAGAATGCGCAACTGGAGGCCGATCTGGAGATGGCTCGTGACATTCAGCAGGTGTTTCTGCCGAGAAAATATCCCAGTTTCCCACAAAGATTACGGTTGGAAGAAAGTTGGCTCCACTTCTGCCATCGGTATCAGCCGGCGGAACGCGTGGGCGGCGATTTCTTTTGCGTCTTGCCGCTGTCGGACATGGAAGCCGGCGTTTTTATTTGCGACGTTCTCGGTCACGGACTGCGGGCGGCGCTGGTAACTGCTATTGTGCGGGGACTGCTTGAAGAGTTGACGCCGATCGCCACGAACCCAAGCTGCCTTCTTACGGAAATCAATCGGAGCCTGCTCGCGATCTTTCGACAAACCGAGTCGCCCATGTTGGTGTCTGCGTTTTATCTGGTGGTTAACGTCAGCGATGGCGAGATGTGCTATGCGAATGCAGGACATCCTCAGCCGATTCACATTCAACGAGCAGCAGGTCTGGTCGAGCCTTTGCAATTTCAGGGCATCCAGGGACCGGTCTTGGGAATCTTTGAAAAAGCTATATACGAGAATAGCCATGGCAAAGCTGCAGCTAACGATCTAGTTGCGCTCTTTACGGACGGCTTGTTCGAAGTCGAAACAGCGGATGACGAATACTACGGTCCAAACCGGCTGTTGGCGGCAATGCGCAGGCGATTACACTTGCCGGCAGAGCAACTATTCAGCGAAGTAGTAGCTGAAGTACAACAGGCTTGTAAATGCGGACAATTTGCTGACGATATGTGTCTGCTTGGAGTCGAATTGCTACGCACCGGCCTCGGCGTTTCCAGTCGGCAATTCGCCTAGTCCGCCGATGGCGGATTGAAAAGGATGAGGTGGGATAGCCGCAAAAGAACCCAAAACAACGCAAAAGAACTGGACTCAAAAATCTTAGTGGCCTCGTGTTTTCCGTGAGAAACCGCTCCGCGGACGACAAGCAACAGAGGACAAATTGGACAGCTTGATTTCTGTCTTCTGTGTTCTTGGTGTTCTTTTTGCGGCTATCAGATTCAACGTTAGCCGGCCGCAGAGCAGGTTTAGAAAAACAATCCGCACGCAGCTTACCGCTAGGCGCGTTCAGACCCCCTTGGCGTAGCCCATAGCTCCCACAATGCGGCCGCCGTTAACTCGCATCAGATTGACTCCACGTACGGACTGGCCGTCGTCCCTCCAATAGCGCCAGCGGATCGTGGCGCGGTCGCCTGCGACAAAGACTTCCTCTAGATCGAAATGTGCTCCTGCCTCGGTAGCAATACCTGCCCAAAGGGCGACGCAGGCATCGCGCCCAACGCATCGATCGCCATCAGGTGCAGGAGCAATCTTTTCGATAATGCAGTTTTCGGCTATCAGGTCTTTTAGTTCGTTGGGATCACGGCGCAGAAATACATCGTTGAACCGCCTGATAATTTCTGCAGTTTCCTTTGATCTTTCGTCGGGATAGATCTCGATGATTTGTTCGACCGTAGCGGCAATGGATTCATGGATATTCATATTTAGTTTCAAGGTGATAACTTGTGCATGGCCCTTTCCCTTTTAGGTCTGGAAGGATCGACGTGATCGATCAATCAATCAGAGCCGGGCCGACGTTAGAGCGGTTATATGACAGCCTTATGTCAGCAGGCGTGTGAGCTGGGTTGCAGTCGTTTTCCGGGTTTAGGCGGCGCCAGCTTCGTCGCCGGCGTCAAACCGTTGGTCGACGGCGGAACCTTGCTGTCCAACCGCCGTTCGAGCGAGTGCTTTAGGGAAGCCGTCGGATAGGCCCGGCTTGAGCAGGGCGGCGGCTTCTGCTTTATGATTCCTATCCTATGTTTCCCAGTCGCCGTTTTTTGCTTTGGTTCTCTGTTGGTTTGTCGGGCATATTAGGCTTTGCTTCTCCCACCTACGCGCAAACCAGGACGCGGACTGGGCAACCCTACCCGACCGTTTCAAAGAGTGTTTCGTGGAGCGTTAATATTCCTTATGTGACCGGCGGCGGACCGGAACAACAGCTGGACTTGTATGTTCCTACCGATCGTCACGGCGAACCGCTGGTGGTCTATATCCACGGCGGCGGTTTTGATCATGGTGACAAAGCAGGAGACAGCATCAATCCCAACAATCTCCAATGGATTTGGCAAGGTTACGCCATGGCGTCGATTAATTATCGTCTCATACCGCACGCGCTCTGGCCGGCTCAAATCGAGGACTGTAAAGCGGCCATCAGATGGCTAAAAAAGCACGCGAGCTATTACGGTTATTTGCCGGACGAAATCGCAGTGGTCGGTGAGTCCGCCGGAGGTCATCTGGCAGCGATGCTGGGAACAACCAGCGGGAGACGACGGTTCGATGTTGGGGAAAACCTCGATCAGACCAGTGATGTTGTCTGCGCTCTTGATTTATTTGGGCCGACCGACCTGACAAGGCTTCCCTCGCTAGCCGAGAAGCTGCTCGGACCTGAGAATAAAAATAGTGAGGAGTTGAGACGCAATGCGAGTCCAATCGCCTATGTACATGAGGATGAACCCCCGATCCTCATTGTCCATGGCACTGACGATCAACTCGTCCCATACGAACAGGCTGAACTTCTGGCCGATGCGATTGACAAAGTTCATGCGCCTTACCGTTTTCACACGGTTGTTGGCGGCGGTCATAACCCGTACTTCGGACTCAATAAAAATCCAAAAACAGGCGGTTTCGACGCGGGCGGTGGCGGTATCGGTTTATTCGAGGATCCGGCCGTCGAACCGCTGATCATCGACTTCCTCCATCAACACCTTAACTGCCACTGTGGAGTGGAGTAAACTCAGTCCAGTGGCTAAAATCCGGAGCTACCTTTCTGGTGATTTCAATGGCCGGTGGCTCGGCCCGCTTCGTGCAAGTGTCGAATATCCGCGGCTTCGTCACGCCAAAACGCATCTTCGGCGATGTTGGTCGCATGATCTCCAACTCGTTCCAGGGCACGGGCGACAAAGATGAGATCCAGGTAACTGGACACAAATTCCGGTTCGGCAGTGGCCTGGGCAACGAGCTTTTCGGCCAGGTCGGTCGTTAGAACGTCCAATTCCTTGTCCCGCAGTTTGAGCGTTCGAGCGAGCTCGGAATCACTCTCCGCAAAAGCCCGGACGGCATCGCGGAAAATTGCGACGGCTATCTGGTAAGCTGGCTCCAGTAAAGCGACTTCGGGCACCAAAGGCCGACCGTTCAGCCGCTTGGCTCTGCGCGCAATGGTCACGGATAGATCGCCGACACGCTCCAAACTTGTACTGACCTTCATTGCGGAAATAACCTGCCTCATATCTGAGGCGACCGGATGAAATCGAATCAGCAAACTGACTCCATCTTGGTCAACTTGCTTCTCAAGAGTGTCGATCTCATCGTCCTCTGCCAGCACATGGTCACAAAGCTCGGTGTTTCGAGCTAAAAGCGCCTCGAAGGCCATCTGAAACATCCGATCCGTAAGACCGGACATCATCAAAACGTCATTCCTCAACCCGTAAAGAGCAGCGTCGAAGTTGCTACTGATATGCTCTGGTTTGTTCGGCATTCTGTTGCTTAATTGTACCCTAATTTTGTGGACCTGCATTACGGGTTATACCTCGGAGGAACAAATTTCCGCAGACCGGGCGGGTAACGATCATGCGATGTTGCAGCCCTCTAACCGGACAATTTTATGTTTTGGCCAATCTTCCTGATTTTGCTCATACTATGGGCGCTGGGATTGATCTCTCATGTCGCCTTTAGCAACCTGCTTCTGGTGATTGCGGTGATCATTCTAATTATCCGCCTGGTCCGAAGCCGGCGGCCATAATTTGTCGGACCTTTTTCAATGATCCTGCCTAAGAAATCCAATGTTTTGCTCGTGACAATCTCTGTGAATGGCGACGCCAACTCGCTGGCACGAACCGCTGGTTCAATATCGTTTGTGAGAGAGTCCGGCGGGTTCGCCCGTCCCGGCAAAGGAGCGAACACCAGAAAACCGAGCCACACAGCGAAAAGGCGGTTCCCTAATTTGGCTTGTTGTGGATAGCGCGGCGGCAACCCCGAGAGAGCTTGGAGCCGCCGCCTTTTAGAGAAAAGAAGTTTTCATTCCATGACGACTGATTTAACCGAAATACCGGACTCGGGTGTCTTTCATCTCACAAAGAAGCCGATTGTGACGGCGTTGGCGATGTCGATAAAAAAGGCGGACACGAGTGGAAGGATGATGAAGGAGGTCGGCGCAGCGCCAGGTTCCTTCGAGACTGTGTTCAATGCGTCAAAACAGCCTCACTCGGACTAGGCTCCTTTACCCGAAACCACGCCACATATAGCGCCGGCAGAAAGATCAATGTAAGGACCGTCGCCACCAGCAAACCGCCCATGATGGCAAAGGCCATCGGGCCCCAGAATATGGTTGGCGCGATAGGGATCAAGCCCAGTACAGTAGAGACCGCCGTCAGCATGATGGGGCGGAAGCGGGACAACGCTGCTTCGACGACCGCGGTCCAAGAGTCCTTGCCCTGCTTTCGTTCGGATTCGATCTGCTCAATCAGGAGCACCGCGTTGCGAGCAATCATCCCGACCAGCGAGAGCACACCAAGGATGGCGACGAAGCCGAGCGGCTTTTGGAACAGAAGGAGCGCACCAACTACCCCTATCAGGCCCATGGGCACGACGCTCAGGACCAGGAAGACCCGATTGAAACTCTGTAGTTGCATCATAAGGAGGGTCAACATGGCGAGAAGAGCGATCGGCGCCACGGCAATCACGGAAGCTTGGGATTTGGCGCTTTCCTCCACTACCCCTCCTGTCGCGATATGAAAAGGTGGGGGTAGGCGCGCATTTAACTTCTCGACTGCCGGAGCGAGGGCAGCCACCGCGGTCTCAGGTAGCCCGCCGGGTACAACCTCCGACTGTACCGTCAGGGTCGGGACACGGTTGCGGCGCCAGATCAGCGGATATTCCTGCTCGAAATCGAGGGTCGCAAACTGGCTGAGCGGAACTGTGCGCCCGCTGAGCAATGGTACCTGCAAGCTGCTCAACGTCCTGAGTGAAACGCGTTCCTCATCGGTCGCCCGTGCGATGACATCGACCAGGTAGATGTTGTCGCGAACCTGTGTGACTCGTGTACCCGAGACGACAGAATTCAAAACGGTTGCTACGGTTTGAGAACTCAGCCCCAGGAGCCGGGCCTGATCCTGATCGACCCGGATGCGGAGCATGCGTGCCGGCTCCATCCAATCGAAATTGATCTTCCTGATACTGGGGTTGCCGCCAATGACTCCGGCAAGCTGCATTGCGATGTTTCGTACTTCATTCAGGTCAGGACCACTGACGCGATATTGCACGGGCCACCCCACCGGTGGGCCGAGCCCCAAAGTTGAAACCCGAGAAACCGCCTCCGGAAATTGCTCGGCGAGTGCCGCCTCGAGTCTCGCCTGAAGGCGCTCCCGCGCCGGCAAATTCTTTGCGATGACCACGGCCTGAGAAAAAAAATCATTCGGAAGCTCGACATCGAGCGGCAGATAAAAACGGATCGCTCCACGCCCCAGATAAGTGCTCCATCGCTCAACGTCCGGATCGTTCTTTAGCATGCCGTCGAGGCGCTTGGCCACTTCCTCGGTGGCGTAGATCGAGGCGTTCTGCCGCAACCTGAGATCGACCAGAAGCTCCGGGCGATCCGAAGACGGAAAAAACTGCCGAGGCACGTGGGGCAGGCCAAGGAAGGCCGCTACGAAACAGGCGATGGTTGCCGCAATCGTGACCCACCGAGCTCGCATAGCGCCGATAAGAAAGGCTCGAAACACCCGCAAGATGATGTTGGGTTTGTCGGACTTTTTCGCTTTTGGTTTGGTGAGGAAGACCACACCAAGCAATGGGGAAAAGACGACCGCGATGAACCAGGAAACGAGTAGTGCGACAGTCACCACTGCGAAAAGCGAAAAGGTGTATTCACCCGCTGAGCTTCTGGCGAAGCCGATTGGCACGAAGGCTGCCGCCGTGATAAACGTTCCGGTCAGCATCGGTAACGCCAGGGTGTCGTAAGCGAAAGTCGCGGCCCTTTCCTTGGTA
>JAFAVN010000106.1 GCA_019242435.1 Verrucomicrobiota bacterium
AATGCTAAGCCATGAATTGAGGACGCCGCTCACGCCGATCGTATTCGCCTCCTCGATGCTGGTCGACGATTCGTCAGTCCCCGAAGCTGTTCGCGAGCAGGCCGGCACCATCGCGAAAAATGCTAAGTTGTTAGCTCGACTAGTCGATGATCTGCTCGATGCTACGAAGCTAACTGCCGGAAAACTCCGGCTTAAATTCGCGATTATCGACGCGCACGCGCTTCTGCGCTCGGTGGCAGACATCTTGGCGGTGGATATTGAGTCTAAGCAACTGGCACTCTCAATGGAACTGGGTGCAAATAATCATCTTCTCGGGGCTGATTCAGATCGTTTACAGCAGGTTTTCTGGAATCTACTTAAGAATGGCATTAAGTTCACTCCGCCCGGCGGAAACATCTGGATCCGCTCAACTAACCCGGATAGCATGACTTTCCGGGTTGAGTTCCGGGACTCCGGAAATGGAATTCCAGTGACCCTTTTGCCGCGTATTTTTGCGCCTTTCGAACAGGGCGAGGCCTCGGAGGGTCTTGGGTTAGGGCTGGCGATATCTAAAAACATCATAGACCTGCACGGCGGCCGGATTACCGCGACCAGCCCCGGCTCCGGCAAAGGAGCGACTTTCACCGTTGAGCTTCCTGCCTCGCTAGCTAACGATTGAGCAGGCAGAACGCCCGGTGGGATTAGAAAACGCCCAGCGCGCTGGAGGGGAGCCGCTTTTATGGGTGACCAAGTCTATTTGATCTCTAACAGGCGGCTCCCGGGAATCGTCTATCGGTCGTTGCGCCCCGGTTCGAATTCCGTTCAGGGTGATGCTCAAAGATTGATGGCAGCTCTTGGGTGATTCCCGGGGAGCCGCCGGCCAGGGACAGACTTCGCTCACCTACTCAGCGGCTCCTTCCAGCGGGTCGGGCGGCTCCTGCCGAGCCGCAGAACCCAGCGGTTTCCCAGGCCCTCGCGAAACGCCTCGGTGTTGCAGGAGCCCGTCCTGCCAGCGTTCCGCGTTCGCCACCCCTTTGTTGGTTTGGTCGCTCACCCCACTCACCCCACCTGGCGATCATTCTCCCAGGCTTCCGCGTGATGAATATCCAGTCGGAGGACCGCCAGGCCCCGTTCTTCCGGCCCGGATGGGAACCAGGATTTCAGTTCCGGTCGCCAAAGCTTTTGTACCATCTGCTCGTCTTGCACAAACTCGGCTGACCCGGTCACGGAGGCGTACAGCTGCCTCCCTGGATCCGCGAAAGAGACGTTGACAGCGCGACGATTGATCGCTTCCTGGGTTAATGCCTCCGACTCAGCAGCAAGAAACCAGAGGCTGTCAAAATCGCATCCGGCACAAAGCATCGGTCGGCTTCGAAGCTCGCCGTTATCTTGTACGGTGGTCAACATACCGACTTGGACTGCTTGAATGATCTCTCCGACCTTAGCTCTACGATCGACTCTGGTTGTCATACCTATTTAGTTCGTAAAATGGGCTTTGTTGGGTCGTGCTCGTGCTCGAGAAGGGTGCGTATGGCCCGCACGGCCAGGCGATAGAAGAGCGTCATAAGTCAATCCTGAGTCGGCCAAACGGAGGGGCCTGCCAGGCGCTTTGGCGAGTTCACAGACCCAGATGAAAAACTCCATCGGCCGCATCAGGGGAAATACCGATAACCCGCATCAGGGTTTTGTCTAAAAATCGGCTTTGCAAGGCCACCGCCTACGGCAGCCACGAACGGCTTGTCGGCAATCGATTTTAACATTTATCCCACAGCACAAAGAGCTTATGAAGCTAACCGACAATACCCGCGCCATCTGTTCGGCCCTAGACCAGTTTTGCCTGCCGGCGGCATTGATCGACCGTCCCGCGGATCGATTCGCAGGTTGGAATAAGAGCTTCAGCGAAATGGTAAGCCTATCTTCAGAGGAACTCAGCCTCGCTAAGGTTAGCGACGTGGTCCGAGCCGAAGCACCACGACCCGAAAAAACGGAATGTGAAAGCGCACCCGCCCCGGTGCACCCCGGCCAGTGCGTCTTGAGGAAGGTTTCCGGCGGCGAACCGATATCGGCTAAGATGTTTGAACGGGAGGACGGGCCTGCTTTACTCCTCGTTGACTCGAATTTCTCAATGGAGACCAGCGAGGATTTCCTAAGGGGTCTTCTGGTCGGCCAAGCCGATGAAAAGGATCGGATTCGCCAAAGGTTCCATGACGACCTCGCACCGCGCATGATGGCGGTTGCCTTTGTTGCCCAATCCCTGGCAGACAAAGCTGCGGACGGCCAGCCGCAAACCCCCCAAGACCTGAGAGAGGTAGCGGACCTGATCTCGAACGTGGTCATGGGGGTC
>JAFAVN010000222.1 GCA_019242435.1 Verrucomicrobiota bacterium
AAATTGCCGGCTATTCTGGCGTAAACCTCTTCTAATCTGGTAATCTGCGAAATCTGCGGATGGTAAATCCGTTTTTTGGGCTAACATCGAAGTTATGAAAACCGCCATCGTTCCTTCCCCAAACAGCACCTGGCAAATTAAGGAGACGAAGACACCGGAGCCAGGCGAGAACCAGGTGCTGATCAAAATCCACGCAAGCGGAATGTGTTACACAGACGTGCATCAGACTCGCGGTGAATTGCCCGGTGATTTCCCGCGTACGCTCGGCCATGAACCGGTTGGTGAAATCGTTACCATCGGGCCAGCAGTCACAATCCGCAGGGTCGGTGATCGTGTCGGTGTGCCTTGGGTACAACACACTTGTGGTCGTTGCGAATGGTGTGCACGGAACAAACCATTGTTCTGCGAAAGCAGCCTCGGCACCGGAGTGCAGATGAGCGGCGGACATGCCGAATACATGGTGGCTTATGCAGACGCCACCATGCTATTGCCCGACGGGCTTGAATACGAACAGGCCGCCCCTCTTTTCTGCGCCGGCTATACAGTGTGGTCGGGATTACGCTGGGCTGAACCAAAGCCGGACGAATCCATCGCGGTTGTCGGCATTGGCGGTCTCGGCCATCTCGCTGTCCAGTACGCGAAGGCTGCCGGTTTCAAGACAATCGCTCTGTCGCGTTCGACCGACAAAGATAACCTGATTCGCGAGCTTGGCGCAGACGAGGTCGTGCGTGATGGAAAAGGCCTGGCCCAGGCCGGCGGCGCAGACGTGATCCTGGGCACGAGCAATTCCGTCGAGGCGATGTCCGATAGCATCGCTGGGCTGCGCCCCGATGGCCGTTTGGTTGTGATGGGAGTCGAAAATAAAACGTTGGCCGTGCATCCGTTTGATCTAATCATGCGGCGTCTCCGCATTATCGGCAGCCAGCAGAATGATCGCCAATATTTATACGAAGCTCTGAAAATCGCGGCGTCTGGAAAAGTCAAGGTCAAGACCGAGATCTATTCCCTGAATGAGATCACTAAAGCATACGAACGCGTCGCTGAAGGTAAGGTCCGCTTTCGGGCTGTCATCAAGCCCAGTGACTGACGGCCTCAGCTGCGAGTTTCACATTCTAATCAAATGAATACCAATGAAACGGTTGCAACCGGAAGCCATGTCAGGGTTCTCCTATGTACAGACGCCTTGATCGCAGTCGCCGAGCAATCCCGCTCGTCCTTGGCGTGGTCACGCTCCTCAGTGTCGGAGTGCTTTTAACTTGGGACGTGACCCCGACGATTTTTCCCGCTAAAGCGCACAACATTCTCGCCGCGTTTCCACTGGCTATTATTGCGATCGCTTACCTTCTGTACCAGGCGGCACATCGGCCGGCCGCAAAGGAATTTCTAAAAGCCGCCGTATTAGCAGTTGCCTTTCTCTTTTGGGCAGCTAACCAATTTTGGCCGGATTTGCCTCAGGCAACACTGTTCAACGACATCGCTATTGCGCTCTTCGTTCTCGATGTTTTTCTGGTGATACTGGGCTGGCCTGCAAACTCGCCGGACGAAGCCTTCGGTGAAACCTATTTTGACAAACTACGGTGACGGAAGTGCATGAACCCGGCAAAGAAGGTGTCATTAAAGCCCGGTCCGGCGACGGCGGATTGAAAAACGGCTCCGGAGGACCCAGATCTTTATAGATCTCGGCGCAAAAAAAAGACCAGCTCCGGAGGAGCGATATCTCTTTGGAGACATTGGTAGTCTTCGATGCATGGCCATGGATGCCGCTGCTAGCGGAGCCGAGCGCGTCTACGGTACGGTTGCTATAAAGATTTAGCTCCTATGGAGCCAGTCTCAGGCTCGGCTAAAACAGGTGAGAAACCACCTCACCAACCTGCATGTTGGGTACGCATTATTTAACTCATCTGCTAACCTAGAGAATTAAGCGCGGACTCTGGACGCTTCGATCGGGCCCTTCAAGGCATTAATAAGTCCACGGTGGCAACTCCAGGGCTCTTTGGTAGGCCGCTCGATCATGTACCGGTTCGCCATGAGAAACGATCACCCGCTCAAAAGGAAGCTCGAGCAACGCACGTAACGCGGGCAACACTCGCTGCTCGTGCCAGGGAGTCGTCCACACCCGCAGGACGCCTTCCGGCGCGGTCAATGCATCTGCGAAAACGATCGTCCGTTGTTCCGGCAACCAGAGCGGCGTCTCGTTGCGCCCTCGTCCATCGTATAAGGCAACGAGACCGCCCGGCAAATTGCTTCCGGGCTCGATAACTTCCAACTCGGTTTCCGGTACGTCGTCGCGGTTGAAGACCGCAGGACCAAATGCCTGAGCCTGGTAGCGGCGGGCGAAGAAATCGAGATCGCGCACATGATCTGGCTTAAGAATAACGATCAACGTTGGCGGACGAGCGCTGAGCCGAGCCCAGAATTCAGAGCCCTGATCTGCGGGCGCTAACGGGTCAAGCAGGATAACCTCTCCACCGGTCTCGACACAGGTCGAAGTCAAGGTCCGGTCCCATCCTTCTCCTGGAACCCAGTCAGCGTAATCTACGCGCCAGATCCACAGACCTGGCGCCACGTCTCGCAATTCGTGAGCCATGTTTTCTATTGTTTCTGTCCCTATCCAGGTACATGAAAAAGAAATCTCATGTCAGCAGAAGAAAACAAAGCTCTCGTAAGTCACTATATCGAAGTCGTTTGGAATCAAAGGAACATCGCGGCTTTGGATGGATTAACTACGCCCAACTACCAGCGCTATGTTTCTGCGACCGCAGCGCCACTGAACAGGGAGGGTCAAAGACAGCGCATTTCCGGATTTCAAACCGCATTCCCTGATCTCCAGTTCACGATCGAAGATCTTCTTGCAGAAGGCGACCGCGTGACCTTCCGGGCCACGCTGCGCGGCACCCATCAAGGAGTGTTTCCTTTTTTTGCAGGGGATAGCGCCGACCAGCAAACAAATAACAATCTCCGTTCTTGATGTGGTGCGCATCGAAAGGAAGAAATCTGCTGAACACTGGGGAGGACCTGAGTTTTTCGATCTCCTCAAACAGTTGGGGGCGCTCCGGCTTGCGTCGGCCCCAGGCGGAGACGTCGCTTAGGTCCGCAGTGTTCATCATACAGCCTGGGTAGATTATTTACCTTCGAGGTCCATGGCCTTGGATGCCGCTCCTGGCGGGAGCTGCATCACTTTCTATGTTATGGTTGCTAGAAAGATTTAGCTCCTACGGAGCCGGCCTTCTTTCTGGGAACTCACAGAGCGGCGCGCGTCTCTGGCGTTTTTCCAGTCTACGCACCATCGCGAGCAATACGTGACGTTCTCCACTGTCAGCGCCTTCTGATCACAATTTTCATAGATCAGAATTCCGCAGGTAGCGCACTTGATATAGCGCTCAATATAAAGGCCGTTCTCGGAGAATTTCATATTACTTGTCCTTGAAGCCGTATTCTCTTTCTGCAGCTGCTGGAGACACGTAGCCCTGTACCACGTCGTTCAAGACCAAGCTTCGATCGCGGTCTTTGGGATCGCCAAATCCCCCGCCGCCAGGACTAACGAGCCGGATTCTGTCGCATTTTTTCATTATTATATTGGAATACCGGCTGGTCGATTTCTTACCAAAAGCCTCACGTACATTCTGCCAAGTTTCTGAACCTGACTTCAAAATCAAAGTGGCACCAAGACCACCTGGCTTGCCGCCATTGAGACCCCATGGAGCAAATCGGTGTCGGTCCGTCATTTGCGAACAGGTGACTTCATCATTAAGGCAGACCATCTGCTTCGTGTACCCGACGCCGCCTCGAAATTTACCTGGACCACCGGAATCGATATCGAAGGCGAGGAACTCAACACGCCAGGGGAAGCGAGTCTCGAACACTTCGATGGGAGTGGGCCGGCAATTCCCATTGATCGAGTCGACTCCATCATTTCCATCAGCAAAGGATCTCCCTCCCCAACCTACTCCGGCAATGTCGTAGCAAATGAAATAATCACCGGTGTCCGCATCGACGCCACCGAATACAAAATTCGAATGGGTACCGCCCTCGGCCGCCATGGTACGATTTGGCACCGCGTCCGCCATTGCCCCAAGAATGGTTCCTACTATCCGGGGATGCGTTTCAGTATTACCACCGACCTCCGGACCGGGATAATCGACATTCACAATGGTCCCGGGAGGAGCCAATACGCGAATGGGGCGGAAACACCCGGAGTTACGTGGAATTGAGGGATCGGTCATGTGCAAAACCGCATTGTAGGCAGCCGAAGTCGCCACACCGAGGGTCGCGTTGATCGGCCCTTTTGCCTGGGCCGAAGAACCGTAGTAGTCGATAATAATTTCATCGCCTAACTTGTGAGCTTCGACCTCGATCACATAGGTGCGCCCTTCGTCTACCCCATCGCTTTCGATATCGTCTTTGAAACGATAAATCCCATCGGGAATCGCCCGGAGCTCAGCCCGCATTCTGCGCTCTGAATAATCGAGTAAGTCTTTAACCGTTTCGGCAAACGATGCCTTGCCGTACTTCTCGATCGTTTGGACGGTACGGAATTCGCCGAGATCGACCGCGGCGATCAGCGCGCTCAAGTCCCCGAAGTTCGTTCGCGGCGTTCGCACATTTGCCAATAACAATTTCCAAACTTCCACATTATCCTTACCGCGTTTCTTTATCTTCACGGGGGGCACGCGAATGCCTTCGTGAAAGATCTCCGTTGCTTCACCGCAAAAACCACCCGGAACCATCCCCCCGACCTCTTGGACGTGCCCGATCGCTACCGCGAATCCCATCAATTCATGCTGAACGAAGATCGGTTTGAAAAACGTATGCTCCGGAGTGTGAAGCCCGCCCCGATACGGATCGTTGTGCAGAATAATATCGCCGGGTTCGATCTCCGAGACTGGAATCTCTCTCAGGCAGGATTTAACTAATAGCGGGAGGCCACCAATTTGCGAGGGGCAGTAGTCTGCCACCGCAATGAGGTCGCCGTCCATGTTGGCTAACCCGCACGTGAAATCGTTCGCTTCGCTGAAGATGGTCGAGTAAGCGGTCTTCATCAAGACGATACCCATCTCGCGACAGATCGAGACCATCGTTGATTCCAGGATGTTGACGGATACTGGGTCCATGGCTTCAATCTGAGATTAGAAGGTTACCAAAGCGGTCGACGGTCAAATTCTGACCGGGCGCCAGAACCGTGGCAGAAGCTTCTTCTTCGACTACGGCGGGTCCGGTTAGCTTACAACTTGCGCCGAAACCCTCACGTCGGTAAATCGGCACGTCGAGCCATCCTCCTTCAAAGAGAACCTTACGCATTTCGAACGGGTGGGGCTCTTCAACCTGTTCGGGTACAACTTTGACATCCGGTTTTCTCAGGACCGCAATGGCAACCACCTTTAGCGTGACAGTCTCAATAGTCTCCCCTGGGATATTAAAACCGAAACGGGCTTTATGATCTTCGTGAAAGCGGCGCCAAAAGTCGGCGGTTGTCTCGGACGTAAATTCGGCAGCAGCGAACGGCACCTCGAGTTCGTGATTTTGCCCCAAATAGCGAGCTTCAATTGACCGGTACACTTCGATATTTTCGCGGTATCCCTGATTCTTGAGTTCCAGCACGGCTTCGGACACCAGCTCCTCTACGACCAACGTGGCGCGCTCGTTATCGAACGACTTTGACGACTGTGGTACCGTTCGGTGTTTGTCCACTCTCGCGTCAGTGACGATAAAGCCGAAGGCGGAAAACTGCCCCGGTGAGTTAGGCACCAGAGAGAAAGGAATCGAAGCCAGGCGCATCAGATCACAGGTATGGACCGGTCCAGCGCCGCCGGCTGCCACCAAAGTAAAATCGCGAGGATCAAGTCCCCGCTGCAACAGAACAGCCCGCAGCGCTCCTAACATATTGTTATTTGCAATCTGAATAATCGCGAGCGCCGTTTGATCTGTCGGCATTTTGAGAAGCTTTGCGATCTCGCCAACCGCCGCGATTGCAGCGTCTAGGTCCAAAGGCATGCGACCGCCTAAAAAGTAATTTGGATTCAGTCGCCCGGCTACCAGGTTCGCGTCAGTAACGGTGGCTCCGGTACCACCCCGACCATAACTCGCAGGACCTGGAATTGAGCCTGCCGATAGCGGACCGACACGCAGGATGCCACCCTTGTCGATGCAAGCAATTGAACCGCCGCCGGCTCCAATCGTATGGATATCGATCATCGGAATCTGGATGGGGATGCCCCATTCGATTTCGAATGCGGTGGTAATGTGCTCTTTTCCATCAACCACGGTAGAACAGTCCGTCGACGTGCCACCCATATCGAATGTGACTAGATTCTTGAGACCGGTTAGCCGGGCCAGCGCCCTGGTTGCAACGACAGCCCCGGTCGGGCCGGAAAGAGTCAGTTGGACAGGAGTGTCAGCGGCGCTCGCCATGGTCGCTTCGCCGCCGTTGGACTTGATTATCCCGATGGAGCTCGCCACTCCCGCCTCTGCCAGGCGCTCTTGCACCTTATCAAAGTGATGGATAATTACGGGCTTAAGAAAGGCATCAGCAATCGTCGTGGAAGCTCTTTCGTACTCTTTCCATTTTGCGAGCACTTCATACGAGATTGACACCGGTATTTCGGGAATTTCTTCGCGGAGGATTTCGCGGGCTCTCCTTTCATGTTTCGGATTGACATAGGAAAAGAGAAAACAGATGGCAACGGCTTCGATTGAGTCATTCCTGATTGCCTGAGCGACTCTCCGCACTTCGTCGTCATCGAGCGCTACGATTACCTCTCCTTTGGCTGAAAGCCGCTCGTTTACCTCATAACAATATCGCCGTTCTGCGAAAGGCTTGGCTTTGATCCAGGAAAGATCATAGTGACTGCGTCGATCGCCGCGCTGAATAAAAGGAATGTCTCGGAAGCCTTTCGTCGCGATATAGCCGACTCTCGCGCCGCGCCTGGTTAAGAGCGCGTTAGTGGCAATAGTGGTTCCTAAACGGATCTTATCGGCAGATGTGAGCGTCTGAACCCGTTTTAACCCGGCGAGAATACCGGCAATCGGATCCTCAGGAGTAGTCAGTTCCTTCCAAAACTCAATCTTTCGCGATTCCTCGAAGTACAGGACGAAATCAGTGAAAGTCCCACCTATATCGATTCCTATAATGTTGCGCATACGACGGCGGCCCGCTTTCGAATGATTCCCGCAAGGTTCTCTCTTAAGTAGTGAAACGAAAAAAGTTTAATCTGCAGAAGCCGCAATTCTTCGTTCCGCGTCTTGGAAGTGCGCCTCTAACAGATCCTTGGCCCGCAAGACCTGCCCTTTTCGCAATGCTGCGACGATTACTTTGTGCTGGTTTACCGCTTCGGTTAACTGCTTCGCTGAATGTTCCGTTCCTTCCTCAATTTGACCGAATAGTTTCCAGAAGATCTCGAGAATATTAATCAAGACCCGATTGTTCAATTTGCTGAACAGGATCCGATGAAATTCCATATCTTCTTGTAGAAAAGTGGAGGGCGCTTTCATCTTAAGGCCCATACGAAGAACAAGGCGGTCGAGTTCCTGGAAATCCTCGGGTCCGAGAAGCGCCGCTGCTTGAGCGAGGAATCCAGTCTCCAAAGCCTTTCTTATTTCGAGGATCTCTGTCAGGCTGGCCCGGTCAATAATGAGAGAAACCGCCAGATTGTCTGCTATTGCGCTGGAATCAAATTTTCCCACGAAGCGGCCTTTGCCGTGGTGCGTCTCGATCACGCCAACCGCTTCCAAAGATTTAAATCCTTCCCGGATCGCGGTGCGGCTAACGCCCAATCGGCCGGCCAGCTCGCTCTCGGAGGGAAGTTTGTGGCCGGGTTCGAGACTGTTATTCAGTATATAATTTCGTAACTGCTGCTCGACCAGTCCTGCCCTGGTCATCGTGGAAATCGCCCTGAAAGCCGATTTTGTGCTGGTCTTATTCATACCTCGGAATTCAAAGCCCTGGATCAATGGCACGAAGGGACTAAACCGCCCTTCAGAAACACAAAAATCGCTTCTTGCACAAATATCCTCGGGATGATAGCAGCTTGTCATACATCAGACGTCTAATAAGGCAACTCTTAAAAATCTGGAAAATCTCGCTATGCAAAAGTTTGGCATCGGTACTCCAGCACTCGTCGCAGTACTGGCTTCCTTTCTTGCCTGTGACCCGCCAATGCGCGCTCAGGAAAAACCCTATCAGGGGCAAACCATCCGAGTCGGGTGTCAATCCAGCCAATGGGCAAACGTTTCGAAACAGATGGCTCCCGACTTTACTAAAGAAACGGGCATCACAGTGCAATTTGAAGACATTCCCTTCAGCGTGGAGTACGAAAAACTGAAGACCGCCTTCGTTGCTGGTTCCGTGCCTTACGACCTTATTTGGTATGATTCAATGTTCACACCGGAATTCTCTAAACAAGGCTGGTTGCAAGAATTGGATCGTTACCTTGCCGACAAGTACCTCACTCCAGCTGACTTCAATTATCCCGATGATTTTTATGGAGTGACCTATTCCGGGCGGTATACCAAGGAACTAGCTGACCTCTACGGCGTACCGACCAAAGGAACCTTCGGCATCCCCTGGATCGCTGGTTTCAACGTCTTATATTATCGAACCGACCTGATGGACGCCGCTAATGTCAAGGGTCCCCCTTTCACGACGGACGAGTTGTTACAAGCGGCCCAGAAACTGAACGATCCGGCTAAAGGTGTTTACGGTTTTGTCATGTCGGCCAAACGGGATCGGATCTGCTACGATTTTTCTCAGTATCTCTGGACCTTTGGAGGGGATTTTTTTGACTCCAAATTCAAGCCAATCTTCAATAGCGACGCCGGGGTCAAGGCTTTGGAATATTACTTACAGTTAGGGAAGGTCGCGCCGCCAGGAACCGGCGGGTATCACATCACCGAAGCGTGGGCTTCTTACATGGAGGGCCATGCTGCGTTTGCCTGGACGTGGCAGGATCTGGCTTCGGTAGCGCGCGAAAAATCGCATATCATCGGCAAATTCAAGTGCGCTCCCCCACCAACCTACAACGGGGTGTCTCATCCGCTGGTGGGAGGCATCGTGGCTTCGATTCCGGTTAAGGCAAGTAACCCGAAAGCCGCCTTCAAGTTCATCACCTGGTGTCAGAGTCCGGCCAATGCGAAACGGGCGACCCTGCTTGGTGCAACCACTCAACGCGCCAGCACATGGGAAGATCCCGAGGTCAAGCAAATGTACCCGTCAGCCGAAGGCGACTTGGTCAAGACGGTAAATAAGAGCGGTCGCACAGTACCCCTTCTTCCGGAGTGGGCTGGTATCGATCAGATCATCGCCGAGCAATTGTCGATGGCATTTACCGGTCAAAAGAGCGCGCGCGACGCACTT
>JAFAVN010000256.1 GCA_019242435.1 Verrucomicrobiota bacterium
GAGGTCTTCTATATCGCCCTGAATATTCTGCATGGCGTCGGGCTATGGCTAATGCTTGCGGGAATGGGTTACGGCCAACAAGTAAGCCTGGCTGCTGCCGTCGGAGCGAACGCTGTTGGTTGGCTAACCGGGACATTCGCGATGGTAGTACCCGGTGGAATCGGCGTGCGCGAGAGCGCAACGGCTCTGTTACTTTCCCCGCTGATGCCCTGGCAAGAAGCTGCCCTGGCGGCGGTTCTTTGGCGCGTGTTGCAGATTGTTGCCGAACTGATGTCTTTAACTCCGTGGGTCTTTTTCGGCACTAAACCGAACTCGAACCCTGCTATCTCCTCTTCCACTTTATCGAGGGAGACCGTGTATGAAACAGAATGAGCACGATGTTGTAAACTCGAGACGCCGCATTTCTTGGGCGGATCGTATTTTGGCATTGTTGGTTGTTGGTACCTGCCTGGCACTGGCAGCGGGAGCTTTTGTGCTTTGGCCGGTTTATACCAATCCACAAAGCCGAATGTATTCATCCGCGCTAGGCTATTTGAAGGTCGAGCGGTTATTCGGCATACAGCAGCATGCCGAGGCTGAGCACCCCGTGTTTCACGATTTTACAACACCTATTTTGGGTGAGGGGATGGTTCAGTGCGATTTCTACAATGTGCCGGTCGTTCCCACGTCACGAATCAAAACCCTGTTGGTTGATGAAGGTGACCAAGTCAAGAAAGGGCAGCTTCTGGCTGAGTTGGACGACACCGAGGCTCAGATAAAGTATCGGTCGGCGAAGTTAGCTCTCGCCGATGCGAAGGCCAACCTGGTCCGGGTCAATGCCGGTTCACTTAATACGATGCAGGCCGAAAGACCCGCGAAGGATAAGGCAGACTTGGCCGGTATGGAAAAAGTTGTTAAATCTGCCGAGTCCAAGGTCCAGATGTACAAGAGGATGGAGAAAGACGGCGCCAGCTCGAAATTGGAGCTAGTGAACGCCGAGATCGAGTTGGCAACTGACGAGACTAGTCTGGAACAGGCAAAGATCAGCTCCGGCATGTCGAACCAGGGTGCTCCCGGCAGCAACGAGATAGCCCAAGACGCTGTCGCCGACGCTCAGAACCTGCTTCAAGCCCAAGAAGAGCAGCTGAAGTATTACCGTGTCATTGCGCCAGTGGACGGAGTTGTGGACCGGGTATTGATTCGGAATGGCGAGTTCAATCAAACCGCCGGTAACACCGGCTTCATATTAACATCGGAACCGTGGTTTGAAGCGAATCTCGACCAACGAGCTCTCGGCGATATTCAGCAAGGAATGGAGGCGAGCGTGAATTTCGAGTCGTTCCCCGGGCGTTCCTTCAATGCGGTCGTCGATAGAGTAATACCGATTGTTACATTCGACGCCGGCGGACCTGAAACGAAGACCCCGGTCAGACCTTTAGGGACAGGTTCGCCCGAATGGCCCGCTACCTTCCGGGTTCGGCTTCGAATCGATACCCAGGATGTGAAGTTGGCTCCGGGAATGACCGGATTTGCCCGGGTGATCGCTCGGAGACAGAAGACGTTGGCGGTGCGGCGTGATGCCGTTTCCTCCTTGAGTGCCGGCAAAGGCGTCGTTCGGCTCGTTGACAATTCGGGGCACCTGGTTACTACCCCGGTGGAAATTGGAGCTGTTGACGACCAATATGTTCAGGTTCTGTCAGGGCTCAATGAGTCGGATTGGGTGTTGAAAGATAACTCCCGATTTCTGCGAGATGATGATCAAATTCATGTCACGCGTGTCGTGGCGGCGAAGGAATAATCGGGGCGCCTCGCTACCCTCAATGTTCGATCTGTCGCTGGCCTTCGCGCGGGTGGGCGCCTTTCTTTGTATAGGGGCCAGCTTTGTGCTGCCTTGGCTCCGCGTGCCGGTAAACCTTTATTCTGCTGATAACGGAGTTTATCACCTCATTTATCAAGAGCCGATCACAACATTGGCCTTTCGAGCAGTTGTGCTGCTGCTTGTCGTTTTCGGCGGCTGGATCGCCTTCCGAAGCCGGTCCTATCAGAGAAAGTCCAAAGCGCTGGTTGCCATTGGCTGCCTGATTTTTGTAGCACTCGTGGTCTTTTACCCAGCCATCACCATCCAACGCTGCTCTGCCGTCACCGCTCATGCCGCCTGGCTGGAGGATCAAAATGAAAGCCTGATCTTGCCGCCGGGCGACACCTATACCGGCCAGGAGTATACCTACCAGCCAGGAGAGCCTGAGCTCGATATCAAGCAGGTGTTACCACGTTCTTTTGAGGTAATCCCAAGCCCCCCAGATACTATCCTCGGCGCTGTTCGCTTGGCGAATCTCTCCAAATTGGTCATGTGGTTAGGATACACCCCGGATTTCTGTGAATTTGTTGGAAAAGGCTGGTTTTGCGGAGTCTTCGGTGCAGCGCTACTCGCGATCTCCTTCATGCGCGCACGCGACCGGGAAGGTACCACCGAGCCGGAGGTGAACTATATGTATCGTTCTGGCTTATTCCTTTTCATCGGCGCGTCGATGGCTTGTCTGATCTGTTTGATTCCGGTCATCATGGCGG
>JAFAVN010000207.1 GCA_019242435.1 Verrucomicrobiota bacterium
GGCGACCATGGTCAACGCTGACGGTGCGTTTTTGGCGTTCACGCTGCTCACTGCGTTCCACTACCGTGACCAGGTTGGTTCAGAGATTCTACCAAGATCGCCGACGATCCGATTTTCTTTACCCGTGGCGCTATCAAGCATGAACAAGCTGGAATCGCGAGCAAAAATGATATGCCGCGAGTCACGACCCCACGCCGGGCGCTCACCCTCGCCGGCGACGATTTTGCTGGACCCCGATTCGAGATCTGTGACAGCGACCTGAAACGAGCCGCCGCTCCTGACGTTGTAACAAACCTTTTTCCCGTCCGGCGACCAGTTCGGTTCGGTGCAGTAGCCAAATCCGGTAGATATCAAGCGACCCGAACCGCCGCCAGACGAAATTCGATAAAGTTGGGGACCGCCGCGATCATCCGAAGTGTAGATCAACTCTGCTCCGCTTGGTGACCACGTAGGAGAAGAGTTTGCCGCACGACTCCGAGTCACTCGGCGAGGGGAGCCGCCGTTAATATCGGTGACGTAAATATCCGGGTTACCATCCTTACTCATTGTGCAGGCTATCCGAGATTCATCGGGAGAAATCGCCGGCCCGGAATTGGTTCCCGGATATTTGATAATCCGGTTGCGGGCGCCGCTCGCTAAATCAACCAAATAGATGTCCGCATACCCGCTCTGATAGCCGGTATAAGCAAGTTTTCGACCGTCGGGCGACAGGTTTGGGCTGACGCTGATAGCATTGTCGTGCGTCAATTGCACCGCATTCCCGCCGTCATAATCGGCAACGTAAATCTCCTTATGCCCCGTCCGGCTGGCGACGAAAGCAATGCGTGAAGTGGCAATGCCCTTTTGTCCAGAGACTGTTTCGACAAGATCGTCGATGAACTGGTGTACGGCCCGTCTGGTATCGCCGGAGTAGCTCTTTTGCAATAATACGCTGCCGCCTTTTTCCACGGCTTGCCCAGAAAAACCGGCGCCGGGCGCCGAGGCGGAAATCGTGAGCGCGGCGCTGGCGCTGTCGCCCAGAGAGAGGAAGCCGGAGAGCGCGATATCGTTTTTTAGAACATTGGTCGCAGTCGGTCCGCTTGGACCGGAGACCTCTTTCACATCCACGACCGTTGCAGTCCCCTTGCGAATCGTGATAACGGGCGAGTTGGAATTCTGGGCGACCGCTGAGCTGACCAACAACGCAAGGATTGAATAGGCGGCAAACAATCTCATCATTCTGTCCACGAGTTTCGCCCTTTTAGCGCGCCCCAGGCACAAGTCAAATTTCGTCGGTCGGAAACTGCGGCTTTACATGGAGGCGTCAGACTCGATAGGGTGCGGGCGAAGAATAAGGAGTTCAGGGAGTTCAGAATGACAACGCACGATTGCATCTGCCGGGGAGGCTCTAGCCACCTCGACGCTGGACATTGCGACGCAACTTCGGGTTAGAGTTTCACATCCACAATTCCACACCGCCGTGCTGCCACTGCTCGAACTCCTGAACCCTTCGAACTCTTTGAACCTCTGAACTCCTTAAAAGCTTGAATCACGCATCGGACCCTCGGATTCGCACGGCATTTGTGCTCGGCGCAGGCCTTGGCACGCGACTTCGGCCACTGACCGACGTGGTGCCTAAACCGTTATTTCCGATCTTCGGCAAGCCGGTGATCACATTTGCCATGGATCATCTGATTGCCTACGGAGTTGAACGGTTCGTTATCAATGCCCATCATTTGCCACGGCAATTCCTCGATTTGTTTGGTTCCGGTTTCTATCGGGGCCGCGAAGTTCAGGTGGTGGTTGAGCCTGCTCTGTTAGAGACCGGTGGCGGAATAAAGAATGCCGCTGACCTGCTCGGAGAAGAACCATTCTTTGTTTATAGTGGAGATATACTCACGGATATCGATTTAGATCGTCTGGTTCGGACTCACTTCTCCGGGGACTGTGGAGCGACCCTCGCGTTGCGGAGAACTGGTCTATCGACAGACATTAGTTTTAAAGAAGAAAAGGGTCTGATTGCGGACGTGCGACAGAAATTGGGCAGCGGCATTCCCGGCAATTTTGACTTCGCCAATGTGTCGATCTGGAGTCGCGAAGCTGTCGCCCGCATTCCGGCAGACCAAAAAATCGGCTTCATACCGGTGTTAGTGGATTGGATGGGTACCGGCGCACGAGTAGGCGGGGTGGAGCTCGCAGAAGGCAGATGGTTCAACCTTGGTAATCGATCAGAGTATTTGCGGCTCCACAAAGTAGTGGGTGAGGAAGATTGGCGGCCGCGTTATCTGTCAGGTCTTCGATGGCCGGTCAAGATGGATCCAAGCTCTCAGGTCGCGCCCCAAGTGGAAATCGGCGCCGATAGTTGGGTTGGGCCGAATTGTTTGATCGGAAGCGGAGTCAAGCTGCATAATGCCATCGTTTGGCCAAACTCAGTCCTTCGAGAGCAGGTGGAACTGACGGGCTGCGTTGTTGCCGGCAAGGAGATTGAGACCGGCATCTTCGCTGACCGCGATTTTGTATGACGATTGAGTCCTTAATCACTCAGACGCGACATCGCTTTCCGCATTACGACGGCCATCCGTTTGATATTCATCCGGTCGAAAAGGGTGGCTCAGACCGCAAGTATTATCGGGTCCGATTCAATGAAGCCGCGTCGTTGATTCTGGTGAAGTACCAGCTGGATCGGCCTGAGAACACCCGGTTTGTAGCGGTCGCCAATTTTCTAAGTGGGATCGGGGTGAATGCGCCGCTCATCTATTTTCACGACGAAGAAGAGGGGCTCATCTGGATGCAGGACCTCGGAGAAGAAGATCTATGGCATCACCGTAGTGAGGACTGGCAAGTCAGAGGCGAGCTCTACCGGCGCGCACTCGACGAAGTGCTCGTTTTGCATAAAACCGATCCAAGGGTCAGGCTGCCTCCCAATGGACCGCCGGAATTTGATGCCAACCTGTTTCGCTGGGAACAAGAGTATGGGTTTCAAAACTGCTTTCGTCTCTGCTTTCGGGTAGATGAGAGCCGGGTTCGGGAGACGTTCAACCGCCCCGAATTCATCGCCTTAGCAGAGGGATTAGCTCGCTGTCCTCGGATGCTGATTCATCGCGACTTCCAATCCCAGAATGTCCTGGTCTGCGACGAACAAACTTACCTAATTGATTTCCAGGGAATGCGTCCCGGCTTGGGCGCCTACGATCTGGCGTCGCTTTTATATGATCCGTATGTGGCGCTCACTCCCAACGAACAGCAAGAGCTGGTGGATTATTATTTGGATCGTAGCGAATATACCGGCTCACGTGAGGAATTTGCCGATATTTTACTCCGATGCGCGATGCAACGGCTGTTGCAGGCACTTGGTGCGTATGGGGTGATCGGAATAATTCGGAGCAAACCAGAATTCCTTAGACATATTTCTCCCGCAATTAAGAATCTGCGGGGGGTTGCGTCCTTACTTCCAGGCTTTACGTTCTTCCAGGATTTTCTGAACGACCTTCCAGATAAACCGACGCCCCTCCCAAATGCCGCGTGAATACGATCCAACCATCCCCGGAACGGTTTCCTAGTGTGGTAATCGAAAACATTGCCCCCTCGCTTGATGGCGGCCGTTACCCACTGAAAAGGACTATCGATCAAGAGTTAATTGTTTCGGCAGACATTTTTAAGGACGGGCACGACCTGGTTGCTGCCCTCCTGAAATGGCGCACCAAAGGATCGGCGGAATGGTGGGAAACCCCCATGTTCCTCGGCGAAAACGATCGCTGGAGCGGCATCGCTCATTTCGTAGACAATGCAGAGTACGAATTTACCGTCGAGGCTTGGGGAGACGAGTTCGGATCATGGCGGGCAGAGTACGAGAAAAAGTTCAATGCGGGGATCACTGATCTGCCAACCGAAATTGAAGAAGGTGCAATCCTAATAGAGAAGACTGCTTCGCGCACAGCCGGCAAAGCAGATAAAGAGCAGCTTTTGCAGTTCGCCGGTAAGTTGAGGAAAGCGGACTCAGCTACCGGTATGGCTATTGCC
>JAFAVN010000511.1 GCA_019242435.1 Verrucomicrobiota bacterium
GGTCAGGACGCCGCAAAGAGCCGGGCCTGGCAAACGGTCGATCACGTGATCGCATCAGAGCCCCTCGCCCGGAAATTCTCATTGAGAACCGGAGATCTGATTTCCATCGCAACTCCGCAAGGACTACACCAATTTGCAATCGCCGGGATCTTCTATGATTACACCAGCGACCAGGGATTATTGCTGATACAACGGCAGAACTTTGCGCGTTTCTGGCACGATGACCGTATTCATTCGGCGTCCCTGTACCTGAAGCCCGGGTGTTCGACTGAGCCGCTTATTGACCGGATACGCTTATTGTATCCGGGAGCAGAGGCGTACCTGATCCAGTCCAATCGTGCGCTGCGTCAACTGGTAGGACAAATCTTTGATCAGACGTTTCAGGTCACGAATTTATTGCGAGGTATCGCGTTATTCGTGGCTATCATCGGCATCGTTCTTAACCTGACCGTAATCATTAAGGAAAGGGAACGTGAAATCGCCATTCTCCGAAGTATAGGCGGATCGGCGATTCAGCTCTTGTTTTTGATCCTTACCGAGACCTTCTTGCTCACGGTAGTGGCAGTCTCCCTGGGGATCGGTGGCGGCTGTGCGTTAGCCATCGTGCTTACGGACGTGATAAATGTTGCGTTCTTTGGCTGGACCATTCCGGTTACATTCCCCTGGCACGACGTGCTGCCAACCGGAATATTGTTAATTGTTACCGGTCTCGCTGCCGGTCTGTTTCCTGCGTTGGCAGCCGCTCGAAATTCCCGAATGCGGATTTTGCGATCTACGGCGTGATGGACTGGCGAAAGCAGCAAGAAATGATTCAGCAGAGCGAAGCTACCGTTGTTTTCTAGACCGCGAAGGAAATCTGCAAATGAAGATCCTGTCTAAACGCCAAAGCAACCCTTCCGGACTCCGAAGGCCACTAATTCGGCGATTGACGGCGTTCACAGCGTTCATGGTGTTGTCGGTGTTAACCCCGTTCCCCACTTTGGCTTCCGATTGGCGACTCGCGGCGCCAGGATACCAATTCCATTTCCCGGCAGATCACGGCCCACATCGGGATTATCAGACCGAATGGTGGTATCTCACCGGAAATTTACAAACTACCGATGGTAAGGCGTTCGGTTACGAATTAACTTTCTTTCGATACGGTTACCGCTCGCCCAGCCAAAGGGGGCCGGTGAAATCCCGATTCGTCATGGACGATCTAAAATTCGCGCATTTTACCGTCACAGACGTCTCGGCTCGCCAGTTTCACGTTGCCGGGCGCAGCAGCCGCGGCGCTTTCGGCGACGCTGGATTTCTTTCTGGATCTCGTCTGGTATGGATCGATGACTGGGAGCTGGATTTTACCGACCAACATTTCGCGGCAAAAGCAAGCAATGGAGATACCTCCATTAGTTTTGAACTAAAGCCCGAGAAACAACCGGTCTTGGAAGGCGACAACGGTTACAGCCGCAAAGCCGAAACTGGGAATCACGCTTCCGAATATTATTCCGTCACCCGACTTCAGACTCGGGGAACACTGACCGTTGGTGGTCAAACCTATCAGGTCTCGGGACTCTCCTGGTTTGACCGGGAATGGAGCACTAATCAGCTCGCTCCCGACCAAACCGGCTGGAATTGGTTTGCCATCCAGCTAGACAACGGATCCGATCTCATGCTTTATCAGATCCGGCGTAGGGATGGGTCAATCGACCCTTGCTCGGGCGGCAAATGGGTAGAGTCAGACGGTCGAACGGTGGAGCTCGGCTCTGATGATTTGGTCCTGCAACCTATCCGCACCTGGACTACGGTAGATGGCAAGGCCACCTACCCCATCGGCTGGCGAGCCACCGTTCCCAAACTGAACTTTACCTGCAGCATCACCACACCCGTTGACAACCAGGAACTCAACGTCGGTGTTCGTTATTGGGAAGGATGTATCCGGATTCAGGGGACCAAAGATCAGAAGCCGGTTGCTGGGAAAGGCTACCTCGAGCTAACCGGGTATGCTGGAACGAGCAGGAGCGAGCAGGAACAACCGGCAAAGCCGTGAATGAGCAAAGCCGTGAGCAGCGGTCGCGGACGCAGAGCGGGACTGTGTACATGAAGTGGGGCGAAAACGCGCCTTAGACCTATCCGCCTAGGCGTACCAGACAGCGCTCTGGCGGGGAGCCGCTTTGCAGGATGGCAAGTCTCCAGGTTGCCAGCAGGCGGCTCCCGAGAACAACCGAGAGGTGCATGCTCGACCATCCGTCCAAATCGTTTTTCGTCGGGCCGCCCGGCCGGCCGATCGTCTCGCGATTCGTTAGGTCGCGCTCTCATGTCGGAGGTCGCCGGATTTCTCACGGAAGCCGCCTGTCGTTAACCCTTGGGGTGAATGCCTACAAAGCACCCCCCACCAGGTTCGGTCCATTTCCATGTCCGAAAATGGCGAGACAATGGGATTAAACGACACCAGATTGACAGTCGAATTATGAGCCCGCAGCAATATTATGATGCGCTGAGCGCAAGAGATCGCCGATTCGACGGGGTCTTCTTTGTCGGCGTCAAGACCACGAAGGTTTATTGCCGACCTATCTGTCCTTCCCGGCGCCCGCAGATGCAGCATTGCGAGTTCTTCCGCTTGGCCGCGGCCGCCGAAGTCGCGGGCTACCGCCCATGCTTACGTTGCCGCCCCGAGCTCGCTCCCGGCAATGCTCCCATAGACACAGAACAACGTTTGGTCGGGGCC
>JAFAVN010000532.1 GCA_019242435.1 Verrucomicrobiota bacterium
CGCTACCGCTAGCCCGAACACCTCACAGGCCAACGCTGCCGCCAGTCCGCATAAGCCTCAGAATGATAATGTCCTCCCTTGATTCGAGCACGACTCTAATCCCAGCCTTACCGGGAGAAAATCAACTCGATGAAGCCATTCTCAAAACTGAGAGGCTGGTAAAAATCTATGGTGGCCGAGCCGTCGTTAACGGGATCGATATTCATGTGAACCGGGGCGAGGTTGTCGGGCTTTTAGGACCAAATGGTGCTGGTAAAACAACCACGTTTTACCTTATTGTTGGTCTCGTGCGGCCAAACGGTGGTCGGGTATTCTTCGACGATCGCGACGTCACTCGCTTTGCCATGCATCGCCGAGCGAGGATGGGCATGGGGTATCTCCCCCAGGAAGAGTCGATCTTCAGAAAGCTGACGGTCGAGGAGAATATTATGGCGATCCTGGAGATGCTCCCTGGAGGCCGGCGGGACAAAAAGGAACGCTGTCGCCAGTTGCTCCGCCAGTTCGGCATCGAGAACCTGGCCAGAAATCAGGCTCTAACCCTGAGCGGCGGTGAAAAACGCCGACTCACCATCGCCCGATCGCTGGTGACCAACCCCAAGATGATCATGCTGGACGAACCGTTTAGCGGCGTTGACCCGATCGCGGTTGCCGAGATTCAACAGCACATTATCAATCTTCGTAACTCCGGCTTAGCCGTATTGATTACGGACCATAACGTGCGCGAGACACTCGAGATCGTGGATCGCGCCTATCTGATTTACGATGGCCGCGTAGAAAGCCAGGGTTCACGAGACTTCTTGATTAACGATCCGATCAGTCGTCAACTTTACTTAGGTGAACGTTTTCGCATGTAACGGGCGAGCAATATTGCTGTGTGCCCGGAGAAAGAAGCCAAACCATTGCTGGGTGTCGCCGTTCGCCGCAATGACCGACTCGCGATATCGAACGCGGGTGGCCGTTCGGCCGGTCGATGGCCGGCAAAAAATCGAACAGAAAGGGGCAGTATGCAGACTAGAAATGCAAACCCACCGATCCAAGTAACCGGAAGACATGTCAGCGTTACGGAAGCGATGAAGGAGTATTGCCGCCGTAAAGTTTCCACGCTTCACCTCGACTACCCGAAAATCATCGAGGTTCAGGTTATTCTTGATGTTCAGAAATACCGGCATCAAGCGGAGGTGATTTTGCACTGCAGCAACCATATCACTCTCGAGGCGAAAGCCACTTCTAATGACATGTACGCATCGATAGACCAAGTAGTGTTGCGGATCGCCCGGCAGATGCGGAAATGCAAAACTCGGTTGATGCGGAATCATCGTCCGGGACGCCCGGGGAGGCTGCAACCCAGAGAAGTGCCCGAGAGCTCAGTTCGGTGGAACTGGTCGCAGAACGGTTCGCCGCTTTTGGATCCTAATTTCGAAGATTTTGATGAGCAGATCGAGGCTGCTAAACCCGAGGTGATTCAGACTGAGAAGTACCCGGTGAAACCGATGTCGCCTGAAGAGGCCGCATTGCAGATGGAGTTCTCTAAGAAGCAGTTCCTGGTCTTTCTTAACGCCAAAACGGAAAAAGTCAGCGTCCTTTACCGGAGGAAACATGGCGACTTCGGATTGATCGAGCCGACGTTTAGCTGACTTCGGTTGTGCCATCTTTCTTCCTGGAAGCCCGGTGACGGCAAGACCGAACGGCTTTGTGCTACTATATCGTACCAACGGTGGGACGGGAAAGCTTTCCCGTCTCACTGGCCGGCACTTCTGGCAAAGAACAATTCAGGAATTCAGAAGTGCGGGAGTGCAGGAGCGCAAATGGGATATTTGCGCGTATTCGATAGTGACTACCGGCTTGCGCCACGGTTGTCCTGGCTCCATGGGTTTTGAACTGCTGAACTCCTGCGCTCTTGAACCGCTACCCGGCCCCTGATCCGATGAAAAAAGGAAAGCTTCCGTTCATCGAGGTCGGAGAGTTCTACAGCCGGCACGCAGATGCTCTGCAGCTCAAACTAATCGGAAACGCGATTGGTTTCGACCGCAAGATTCGGGAACCGACGATTAACCGGCCGGGCCTTGCTCTGTCCGGCTTTTTTATTTATTTCGCCGGTAAACGAATCCAAGTGCTAGGAAACGCGGAGTCGAGCTATCTCAAAAGTCTCGATGAAGCGGAGCAGCGCGCACGTTGTATGCAACTCTGCGCACAGCATATTCCCTGTATCGTGGTCTCGCGAAATCTACCAATACCGCGCGGGCTGGCAGAAGCAGCGGCCGAGCACAGGGTTGCTTTATTTCGGACTCCCCTGGTCACTATGCGGTTCATCAACGCGGCCACCATTGCCTTGGAGATGGACTTTGCTCCTACTCAGACCGAGCACGGCAGTATGGTGGATGTCATGGGCATCGGGACTTTGGTCCGAGGCAGCAGCGGAATCGGTAAAAGCGAGTGCGTGCTGGGACTTATCGAGCGCGGCCACAGCTTGGTTAGCGACGATGTTACCCGGTTCCGTGCCATTGAAGGACGAGAATTGGTGGGGACGGCGCCTGATCTCACTCGCTATCATATGGAAGTGCGCGGACTCGGGATCATCAATGTTGCCTCGATTTTTGGCGTCGGTAGTATCCGGCTGGAGAAGCGGCTTGACCTGGTAGTGACGCTGGTTGATTGGGAGGAGCTGGAAGAGGTTGATAGAATTGGACTTGAGCAAGAATTTTACGAAATTCTGGGAATTCGCATCCCGCACACAACCATTCCAGTCCGTACCGGTCGAGATCTCGCGCGGTTGGTGGAAGTCGGAGCACTCGACCAAAAACTGAAGAGCTTGGGACAAAACAGCGCAGTAGAATTTAATCAGCGGCTATTGAGCTTGATGCAAAAGAACAAGGAGACGTAAATGGGGTTGTTGAGTAAACGTGCGGCGCCAGAAAAAATAAAAAAGGAAGTGACCATAGTGAACAAGCTTGGTCTCCACGCTCGACCTGCAGCTATGTTCGTTCGGGTGGCCAACAAGCACCGAGCCGAAATCTGGGTCGAAAAGGATGGTGAACAGGTCAACGGTAAGAGCATTATGGGATTGATGATGCTTGCCGCCGGCCAAGGATCGAAGTTACTCATCTCGGCCGAGGGATCGGATGCGGACAAAGCGGTTCAAGAGCTGGAGGTGCTGATTCAAGGTAAGTTTGACGAGGAGTGAAGGGACGACGCAGACCGGTCGCAGTTCTCGGTTCACTATCTACAGTTCATGATTTGGACCACCGGTAAGATCCTGTCGGGCGGGCCCATTCGTTGGCATCTCTCTCGCGCCGCGAATTTCCAGACTCATCAGCCGCTTCGAACAAAGGCCCATCATTATCGGCTCCGTTCGCACCATCGAGAGAGTTAACAGAA
>JAFAVN010000593.1 GCA_019242435.1 Verrucomicrobiota bacterium
CCAACTACCCCCTGGCGCTCGCGCCCGGCATGGGACTCAACGCTTTTTTTACCTACACGATCTGTCTCGCTAAGGGAATCCCGTGGCAAGCGGCTCTGGGTTTCGTTTTCTATGGAGGGCTTATTTTTTTCGCGCTGACCATTAGCCGTCTCCGGCAAAGAATTGTCGAAGCAATTCCTCTGGAACTGAAATTAGCAATCACCTCGGGTATTGGGTTTTTCATTGCACTGATCGGACTAAAGAACGGCGGATTAATCATCGCTAGTCCAGCTACCTTTGTGACTTTAGGTGACCTGAGTAAGCCGGGGCCATGGCTGGTAATCGTCGGCATTGTGCTTACTGGAATTCTGGTGGCGAGACGACTACCTGGATCCATCATCGTGGTTATCGTTTTGCTAACCCTAGCCGGCCTTTTTATTCCTGCGCCCGACGGGTCCGGCATGATCACCAAGCAGCCGGCCGGATTGTTCAATCTGCCCTCCTCTTTGGCGCCGAGCTTCTTGAAATTAGATCTTGGCTTTTTCTGGAGCCATTTTTTTACAGCATTACCCCTGGTTCTGGCGCTCCTGTTTGTGGATCTGTTCGATAACATGGGCACCTTGACTGGCGTCTCTAAACGCGCCGGCTTGGTCGATGCCAATGGTAACCTGCCGAAGGTGGGTAGGGCGTTCATGGCGGATGCTTGCGCAGCCATGTTCGGGTCGATATTGGGTACCTCTACCGTTACCAGTTATATTGAGAGCGCTGCCGGCGTGGAAGCCGGCGGCCGCACGGGTATGACGGCAATCGTAACTGCGATTTGCTTTTTACTTGCTCTTTTTCTCACGCCCGTGATTCTGATTATTCCTGCGGTGGCGACGGCTCCCGCCTTGGTGGTGGTAGGCGCTTTCATGATGCAGGGCTTGGCCGAGCTCGATCTGCGCGATTTTACAAAGGCCGCGCCGGCGTTCATGACCATCATCATGATGCCTTTCGCATTCAGCATCAGCGAGGGAATTGCTTTTGGTCTCTTGACTTATGTAGGAATCCAGCTGGGAATCGGCAAAGGCAAGGAGATCGGTGCGCTGACTTACGTGTTAGCGGTTCTGTTTCTGCTGCATTTTCTGTTCGGCAGGTGAGGCCTGGCCGTACATCTTATTTGACCGATGCGATCTATTTGACCTATGGACTATCTCCCGTGAGTCGCGAATCCAATGACCCCTCGAGCCCGCGTGTTCTGATCGCTGATGATCAAGCTGCTGTGCGGGAAGCCTTACGCATTCTACTGGTCAAAGAAGGGTATCATGTTCTGCTGGCGGCCTCCCCCAAAGAGGTTCTGCAGACCATCAAAAGCGACGAGGTTTCGTTGGTGCTGCTCGACCTTAATTATGCTCGGGACACGACAAGTGGCCAGGAAGGTTTGGAGTTGATCGGGCAAATCAAAAAACTGGAGAGCGCCCCGCCGATTGTGGTGATGACGGCTTGGGCGACCATCGATTTGGCCGTGGCGGCAATGCAATCCGGTGCTCGGGATTTCATTCAAAAACCCTGGGAAAATGCGCGGGTCATGGCGATCGTGCGGACGCAGCTCGATTTTGCCGCGGCGGAGCAACGTGGCCGCCTCCTTGAGTCGGAGAACCAAGTGCTTCGAAGTGACGCCGGGTTGATCCCAAACCGGAAAATGGCTCACCCGAGCGATTTTCTTATCGCTCGTTCACCAGCGATGAAAGCGGTTGTGGAGACCGTTCAAAGAGTAGCTCCCTCGGACGCGAATGTGTTGATAACCGGTGAGAACGGCACGGGAAAAGGAGTGGCGGCTCGCGCACTCCATCAGGTGAGCCGGCGCGCCGATAAAGCATTCGTCACAGTGAATATGGGAGGTCTCAATGAAAACCTGTTTGAGAGTGAGCTGTTTGGGCACATGAAAGGGGCTTTCACCGATGCCAAAAGCGATCGAGCCGGCCGGTTTGAAATTGCGGATACCGGAACTCTTTTTCTGGACGAGATCGGGAACATCCCGCTTTCGCAGCAAGCGAAACTGCTGCGAACGATTGAGACCGGCGAATTTGAACGAGTTGGGTCATCCAAAACTCGTCGGGTAAACGTTCGACTGATCTCTGCGACCAACGCAGATTTGCCCGGTGAAGTCGAGGCCGGCCGGTTTCGGCGCGATCTCTATTTTCGGGTTCGGACAGTGGAGGTCCAGATCCCAGCGCTGCGCGATCGGCCGGAAGACATTCTGGCGTTAGCTCAACATTTCTTATATCGGCATGCGCAGCGGTATAACAAGCAGTTTGAGGGGATCGATTCTGCCGCCCAGAAAGCACTTTTGTTTCATCGCTGGCCAGGAAATGTTCGTGAGCTCGATCATACGATCGAACGCGCCGTTCTCATGGCAGATACCGCTCAAATCCGCCCCACCGACCTTGGACTGGGGGATGGAAGCGGACAGGCGGGTTCGGCAAGCATTCGGCTGGAAGACATGACTTTAGAGGAGATCGAAAAAGCACTTATTAAAAAGGCGCTCAACCGATATGGAGGCAACGCACGACGGGCTGCCGAAGCGCTGGGCCTCAGTCGCAGTACATTTTACCGGCGTCTGCAGCAGTATGGCCTGTAGACGAAACTCGCCTGAAGCTGTAATAGCAGATAGAAGATAGCAGAGGGCGGCCTATTCAACATCTTGAGCAGGGGCATGGTCGCGCGCTCCAAAGCCGCCGCTGCTATTTGCTATTTGCTATCTGCGATTACGAAACGAGCTTCAGGCGAGTTTCGTATGCACGGTTCTTCCCGAGGTCGCCTGTTTCGGTGGCGCAATCTTCCATTCGAAAGGTCTGTTCAGATCCTTACTCTCGTGGCGGGTGCTCCTGCCGTGATTGCGACTTTAATTCTATTGTGGTGCGCCAGTTGGCCTTTGTCGGTCCGGGTCAGTATTGGGGTCATTGTGGCAGGCATTTGGGTCATGTTGGTCTGCGCGGTTCCGCAGCATGTGCTTTTTCCTATTCGTACTTTAACTAACCTGCTGGCGGCACTACGCGAAGGCGACTATTCCCTCAGGGCTCGAGCCGCGCGTCAGACCGATTCGTTAGGCGAAGTAATGAGGGAAGTTAACGCGCTAGGCGATCAGCTGCTGGTCGAAAGGCGGCAGGCAACCGAGGCCAGCGCGTTATTAAGAGCGGTGATCAACGCGGTTGAAATCGCAGTGTTCACTTTCGACGATAACGGGAAGTTGCGTCTCATGAATCCGGCGGGTGCTGATTTGTTGGCCAGATCCGAGCAACAAGCATTGGACCATGACGCCCAGGAACTCGGCTTGAGCGACTGCCTGGCGGGTGAGCCCGTCCGTCTGGTCGAACGGGATTTCCCAGGCAGAACCACAACTCGCTGGGGCTTGCGCCGTACTACCTTTCGCGAGGGCGGACGTCCCCATCAATTGCTGGTACTGAGTGATCTCGGGCGTGCCTTGCGAGAAGAGGAGCGGATAGCCTGGCAGCGCTTAATCCGTGTCTTGGGTCACGAAATCAATAACTCGCTCGCTCCCATCCAGTCTATTGCCGAAAGTTTAAATGACCTGATGGGAGAGCCGTTGCCGGAGCGATCCGGCACCTGGGAATCCGATATCCGGGACGGCATGAAAATCATTGTGGACCGAGCCTCGGCGCTGGGTCGTTTTATGAATGGATACGCTCGACTGGCCCGACTGCCGCCTCCGAACTTAATGCCGGTGGATCTAGCCCCAATTATCCGACAAGTTGCCGCGCTAGAGCACCGTTTGACGGTGGAAGTAGCGTCTGAGGAGGAAGCGATTGTCTATATCGATCAAGACCAAATCGAGCAGTTGCTAATCAACTTGGTTAGGAACGCGGTAGATGCCAGCCTGGAGAAAGGCAGAGGCGTGAAGATCAGCTGGGAACGGCTGCCTAACGAATGGTTAGTTCAAGTAATTGACGAGGGGAATGGCATAGCTAATTCGGCAAACCTATTTGTGCCATTCTTTACGACCAAGGCTACCGGCACAGGTATCGGCTTAGTTTTGAGCCGCCAAATCGCGGAGGCTCATGGCGGAAGCCTAACGCTCGAGAATAGGTCCGACGGTGTTGAAGGTTGCGTAGCTAAATTGCGTTTACCGGTGGCGCGCGCCGGAGGACCTACTGTCTTGTCTCATAAATAGGCTGGTTTTCGTTGCGATCAAAAATGCGCCGGCGGCAAAGGCGGCCCGAGGTTAGGAAAGCTGTCGGGCGCAATTGACGATCGATCGAAGGCAAGACTTAAGGTACTGTTTACGGAGAATTAAGTTCTGGGAGTACTGTGCTGAACTTGAGCCACAGATTTCAACGCTTTGAGGAGGAGGATTTATGCCAATCCAAACCCGAGTTACCCTTTTAGAGGGTGATATCACCAAAGTGCAGGTGGATGCCATCGTGAACGCGGCCAACACCTCATTGTTAGGCGGCGGGGGCGTTGATGGCGCGATTCATCGGGCGGCAGGCCGCGAGCTACTGGCGGAATGCCGGATTTTGGGAGGTTGTCCGACCGGCGAGGCAAGAATTACGGGGGGATATCGGCTCCCGGCCAAGCATGTTATCCATACGGTCGGCCCTGTCTGGACGGGCGGCAATCATCAAGAACCGGAACTTCTCGCCAACTGTTACCGCAACTCACTGCGGCTTGCCTGCGAGCATCGCGTTCGAACCATTGCTTTTCCGGCTATCAGCTGCGGTGTTTACGGCTATCCAATCGACGAGGCCGCCCAGATCGCCGTACACGAGACCTTCGCCTTCCTGAAGCAAAACGAGCTTCCCGAAAGCGTGGTTTTTGTCTGTTTTGGACGTGAAATTTATGCTGCCTACCGGCGGAAGCTTGGAGAGGCCGGTAATCAGTGACCAGTAATCCAGTAATCAGTAATTAGTGTGAAGCGACAGCGAGTGGCGGCAGGACCGGCACGGAATTTGGGATCACGATAGATAAGCCGTCCAATCGGCTGAAAATCCACGTTGACCCTCCCGTTCCGCCGATCTAACCTATGCCTCTTTTCAACGGGCTGTGGCTCAGCTTGGCTAGAGCGCCACGTTCGGGACGTGGAGGCCGTGGGTTCAAATCCCACCAGCCCGATTTCAGTCGGCTTTATCCTGCTTGAAAAGCCAGCTATTCCCGGGACCAGCCAGTCCGTCCGATCGACATCTCCAAATACGCGCTGATTACTGACTACTGACGCTACTGATCGGTGATTACTGCCGGATGCCCGCCCAGCAATCACTCATTACCGGCCCCTGGCCCGCCACGCGCCGTACGGAAATAGTCTGCTAATCCCGTGGCGACGCCGTCGGCATATTCCTCATAGATATTCTTCCGCATGACGCCGTCGAATTCTCGCTCGCCCGAGTACGACCCAGCTTGGAATCGCTGGAAGAAACTGCGGCTGTTCATTACGTAACATTCTACATAAGCAACCGGGCACCGGTAGAGTCGATTGGCCAAAAGATTGCGCGCCCAAACGTAGCCGGTCGTTCCAACTGGGTAGGCATTGGAGCCTTCGTACCGGAAAGCCGGTAGCCCGGTCGTTTCCGCCAATGATTTTGCAACGCTCTCTCCCAGACCAAGTTCCTCGTCGAATGATTGGCTAAGCAGCTTCAGGAGCATATTGAAACGAACATCCCCATAGGCCAGCTCGGATTCGCTGCATGCGCCATTGACGATCAAGTGCAGATGCTCGGCGTCGGTTAAGGTCGGGTGGGCTGGATCTCCCCACGGTTCGGCGTCGAAGTGCAAACACACCGTCAAATCCGGTTGCAGCGCTCGGTTGACTTTTCTGGCGCGCTCATGGATTTCGGCCACCCGATAAAAAAGGCGCTCGGCTTCCCATTGGATGGCGTGTTCTTTCATAGGATCTGCCGGACCATTGTAACTGGCTACTATGGGTTCGACTTTTTCCTGTTTCAGGGATGCCAATGCTTCCGCCCGAAGATCGGAGGGACGCAGAGAGGTTATCGGTCCGTCTTTCGAGCGAACGAAAACGACCCGGGCACCCAGTGCCCGGAGCCGAGGGGCTAATATTTTTGCAGTCTGCAAAGTGAGATCGCCTTCCATTACCGGTTTTGAATCCGCGATCTGGAACCAGCGCTCTTCCATTTTGGCCCATTTGCCGCCGAGATGTCCCGGGTCCAATGCAATCGTTAAGCCGCTCAGCGGTAAGCGGTTATTTCGAGGCAGCTTGGATGGTGTCTCCCAGTATCCGGGGACCCGCCTTCGCGATCGATCGTCCGCTGCGAATTTCAGCGCCAGCCATTGATCTCCCTCTGCCCGTATTTCGGCGTGGTCAGGTTCGACCTTAATCCATTGGTCAGCGGCGTGATTTGGCGCATAAACGTATTCCAGTAATCGGACGAACTGATCGTGGGTGATGGTCTTCTGAAACTTTTGGATTTCGCTCCAATCGGGTTGGA
>JAFAVN010000606.1 GCA_019242435.1 Verrucomicrobiota bacterium
TTCGACCAGATAGAACATCGCTGGAATCATGAAGATTGCGATCAAGGTTGCAGCTACCATTCCTCCGATCACGGTGGTTCCGAGGATCTGCCTGGAGGCAGCTCCAGATCCGGCCGCCAACCACAAAGGTACGCAACCCAGAATGAAGGCGAACGCGGTCATCAGAATCGGGCGCAGCCGCAGCCGGGCGCCAGCCAGCGCCGCGTCCATGGCTGGCCGGCCTTTTTCGTATTCGGCTTTAGCGAATTCGACGATCAGAATCGCATTCTTAGCTGCGAGACCGATGAGCATTACCAGACCGATCTGCGCAAAAACGTCGTTCTCGAAAAAAACAGAACTCTGCCCATAGACGTTATCAGCAAACAACCTGGCGATCAGCGCAGCAAAGGCTCCGATTACCGCGATCGGCGTACAAAGGAGAACACTGAAAGGTAACGACCAACTTTCATATTGAGCGGCAAGTATCAGAAAAACAAACAAGAGCGATAGCCCGAAAATGACGGTCGGCGGCACTCCCTTCTGTGCCTGCTGCTCTTGAAATGACATATCCTTGTAGTCGAATCCCATTTCGGAGGGCATCGTTTTTGCGAATACATTCTCGAGAGCCGCCATCACTTGATAGGAGCTCACACCTTCCTTTGCCGTTACATTGATCTGCGCGCAGCGATGCAGATTGTAACGCATGGTAAACTCCGGACCAAAATGGCGCTCAATTCGGGTTAACGCTGACAGCGGAACTGGATTGCCGGCCTGGTTACGCACGTAGAACTGGCCGACATCTTGTGGCTGAGTCCGGAAAGGCCCGTCCGCTTGAACATAGACCTGCCAGGACCGGCCGAATCGGTTAAAATAATTGACGAACGATCCTCCCATGAAAACCTGGACCGTCTTATAAACGTCCGAAAGGCTAACACCTTGCTTCAACACCTTATCCTGGTCTACGTTCAGGTAAAATTGGGGAACACTGGCTAACAATGTCGTCGTAATTCTGGCGATCTCCGGGCGTTTAGCGGCTTCCTCGATGAATTTGTGAGTTTGTTGACCCAGGAAATTCACGTCCATTCCGGCGCGATCCTCCAACAGGAAAGTTACACCTCCGGCAGTTCCGATGCCTGGTATCGAAGGAGGCGGGAAGACGAAAGCGATGCCTTCCGGTATCTTCGCGAGCTCTCGATTTGAGTGTTGCAGGATGGCTCTCAGCTTTTCTGCAACGTCTTCCCGTTTTTTCCAGGGCTCCAGAGTAACGAAGAAGAAGCCGTTGTAGGTTGTGCTAACTCCACTGAGCAGACTGAATCCGGCGATCGTGGTGACGCCTTGTACACCGGGGGTCTTGCGGAGGATATCCTCCACCTGTTTGCAGGCTGCGGTCGTTCTTTGCAATGAAGCTGTGTCCGGCAGCGACAGGTTAGCATAGAGATAGCCCTGGTCCTCGACGGGAACAAATCCGGTCGGGATCTTTCCGCCTAACCAGGCAGTCGCCATCATCACGAGCACCAAAAATAAAACGCAGAAAAGTGCCCGCCTCATCAGGAACTGACATACCCGAATATATCCGTTGGTGGCAGATCCGAAGGCTCGATTAAAGCCATTGAAGAAGAGGCCCAATGGTCCGCGGCTTGCCTTCTTCTTGGGACGCAACAGCAGAGCGCAAAGCGCGGGACTTAAGGTCAGCGCGTTAAACGCGGAGAAGATCACCGAAACCGCAATAGTCACCGCGAACTGTTGATAAAGGCGGCCGGTAATTCCTGGAATGAAGGCTGTCGGGATAAAAACGGCAGCGAGAATCAGCGCAATCGCCACCACTGGGCCGGAAACCTCTTCCATTGCTTTCAATGATGCTTCCTTGGGCGACAGTCCCAGCTCAATGTGATGTTCTACCGCCTCAACTACCACGATGGCGTCGTCAACTACCAAGCCAATTGCCAGTACTAACCCGAGGAGAGAGAGCGTGTTGACGGAAAAACCGAGCAGAGGGAATACGGCAAAGGTTCCTATCAATGACACCGGAACGGCACAAAGCGGGATCAAGGTAGCTCGCCACCCCTGCAGGAAAACGAACACTACCAGGATCACGAGCAGCATCGCTTCTATCAGCGTTTTGTAGATCTCCTCCATCCCGGCAGTAACCGCCAGGGTGGTGTCTAAAGAGACGTTATAGTTCAGTCCCGAGGGAAACCGCTGGCTAAGCTTGTCCATCAACTCCCTTACTCCCTTAGCGGCGTTCACCGCGTTCGAGCCAGGTAATTGATAGATAGCGAGTATCGCGGCGGGTTTACCATTATAACTGCTGACTTGTGAGTAGTTCTGAGCGCCTAGCTCAACCCGGCCGATATCCCTCACTCGGACAAACGATCCATTCGATGTCGCCCGGACCACGATGTTACCGAATTCCTTTTCTGTTTCCAAGCGACCCTGGGCCAACACCGTATTGGTAAACGGTTGCCCGAGAGGAATCGGCTCGCCTCCAACCTGACCGGCAGGATTGACAGTATTCTGGTTTTGAATCGCTCGTTCGATTTCCAGGGTCGTCAAGTTGAGTGCAGCGAGCTTGTTTGGATCAACCCAGACTCGCATTGCATATTGGCCCGCTCCGAAAACCGATACACTGCCTACCCCGGGCACGCGAAGGATAGGA
>JAFAVN010000228.1 GCA_019242435.1 Verrucomicrobiota bacterium
GCGCTGGCGGAGAAGCCGCAGGACGTAATAAACGCGATGTCCATTGGCGCAGAAGGCCTCAGGAGTCTGGGACTAGCGGCCCAACGCCGGGTACTAGCCCGCCATACCTCCGAGCATCGCGCTAAGGAATTCGAAGGGATCATCAACCAGATTTGAGGAGTTAATTTGATATGTGGGGGATCATTCCTGCGGCCGGTCAAGGCAAACGGATCCAACCTTTGGCTTTCTCTAAAGAACTCTTACCTGTGGGATTCGATCAGCTGGAAGAAAGAAAGACTCCCCGAGCGGTGAGTGATTTCATCGTGGAACGACTGGTTATCGGAGGGGCGAACAAGATCTGTTTTGTGATTTCTCCAACCAAGTCAGACATTATGCGGTATCATGGGGCTGGTACTCAGGGTGCCGCCTTTGTTTACCTGGTGCAATCGCCGGCCCTGGGACTCTGCGACGCCGTTTTTCGTCCTATTGAGTTCATCCCGGAAAACGAACAGGTGTTGATTGGTCTTCCTGATACGGTCTGGTTTCCAGCGGATGGATACACTTACCTTCCCGATAATCGGTTATCCTTACTCTTGTTTCCGGTAACTGCACCACAACACTTCGATGCAGTGGTTGTTAATTCGCGGGACGAAGTAGAAACTGTCCAGGTAAAACAAGCAAATGCTACCAGCCACTGGATCTGGGGTGCGATCAAGATGAGCGTCACGATTTACCGAGAGCTTTACCAACTCTGGGTTGAGCGGGCGCGACGCGACGAATTTCTAGGCACATTGATTAACGTCTGGATTGACCGAGGAGGAAAGGCATACGGGTTTCGCAAGGGCACAGATTATCTCGATGTAGGTACTATTGACGGTTTCCATGTCGCCTTCTCTCAACTGATGAAAGGCAGCCGCTCTGTCCTAAAGGATTCAACTGATGGAGCACGCTGAAGGGCTAATTGATGCAGGAGCGAAGATTCTAGAAGGAGTATGCCACGCGGGGCGCCCGCTTCGGCGGATAGCTGTATTTGCTCCTCATCCAGATGATGAAGTGATTGGCGCATTCTCCATCTTATCGGATTCAACCCTGGAACGCTTTGTCATATTTGTTACTGACGGCGCCCCATTGAAGCTGGGAGAGGATGGGATGAAGTTGCGACGTGTGCGTCGTGACGAGTCTGACGAAGTAGCTGCCTTTCTAGGTATTTTACCCAACCATCTTCATCGATTAGGCATTCCGGACCAGGAGACGGTTTTTCAACTTCCAGAACTGATTCACCAAGTATCTCGGCTAATCAGCGAGGTAGCTCCGGAAGCCGTACTCATCCCGAGCTACGAAGGTGGTCATCCGGATCACGATTCCACCGCCTTTGCCGTGCACCAGGCAGTCCAGCGTTTGGGTGAAGATAGGCCCCGCTTATTTGAAATGTGCCTTTATCATGATCGGAACGGCAGCATGGAAACCAGAGCGTTTTTAAGCGAAAGCGGCGAAGCAGCGCCAATGGTCGTAAATCTTTCCGAATCCCAGAGGCTATTGAAACAGGAGGCATTTAGATTTTATCGCTCGCAACGAGAGGTCCTCAGCTATTTCCAGACAGAATCGGAGCGATTCAGAGTAGCTCGAGATTACGATTTCCGATCTGCACCACACTCGGGAACCCTGTTCTACGAAAGATTTGATTGGAATGTAGATGGCGCCCGATGGCGGGCGTTGGCGGGCGAGGCGATCACTGAGCACCGGGCAGGAAATGCAAGCTAGGAGGTTGCGAATATTGAGTGTTGGCTACCCGTTTGCGGCGGTCGGCACTGACTCTGTCGGCGGAGCGGAGCAAATATTAGTGCACCTGGATCAGGCTGTAATAGAAGCAGGCCACGAATCTTTGGTGCTAGCGCCTGCCGGTTCCCGGATTCGCGGAGCCTTGATGGAGACACCCCCAGTGGATGACGAGATCACCGCGGAAGTGCGAGCTGGAACCCACTCTCGGATGCGCGAGATCGTGAATCGAGCAGTTGACCGGTTCGAGCCGGACCTGGTGCATATGCACGGCGTTGATTTTTACGAGTACCTGCCCGCTGATGACCGGCTCGTATTGGTTACGCTGCATTTGCCGGTCAGCTTCTATCCGTCATCTATCTTCGGACTGGGACGAACAAAGACTTACTTGGTTTGCGTGTCCGGCTCACAAGCCCGCAGTTGTCCTGAATGTCGGTACTTACTAGATCCCATTGAGAACGGAGTTCCGCTTCCGTTAAACCGGGTCGCACCAAAAGGGAACCATACTGTCTGCCTGAGCCGGATTGCTCCTGAAAAGAACTGTCACGTTGCCTTGGAAGCAGCCCGTATTGCTGGCGTTCCCTGTCTATTAGCCGGAAAGGTCTTTAGCTATCCCGAGCACAGAGAGTACTTTTCCGGGTCGGTCGAACCCCTCCTGGACGGAGAGCGGCGGTTCGTTGGCGCTCTTGATGAGCCGGCAAAGTGGCGCTTGCTCTCATCCGCGCGTTGCTTACTACAACCCAGTGCGGCACCGGAAACAAGTTCACTGGTAGCGATGGAGGCTTTGGCATGCGGTACGCCAGTGATCGCGTTTCCGTCAGGCGCCTTACCGGAGATTATTGAGAATGGCAAAACCGGTTTCCTGGTTAGGAGCGCCAGAGAGATGGCCGAAGCGATCTCCTGGGTGGACCAAATCGATCTGCAGGTCTGTCTGGAGACCGCCCAGAAACGGTTTTCTATTCAGCGGATGACGGCCAATTACATCGATTTCTACTACAAACTGCTGAAACGATGGTCTGAGTGACGGTTGAGCGAACCTATGGAATTGATAACCGCGCGAGAACGATTCGCATTTACAGTAGCCGCATCCTTTGATGAGCTGGATAAATCGAATAAGGAATGGGAGAGGCTGTGGAGATTGTGCCCTCGCGCCACCCCATTCCAGGCGCCGGGTTGGCTCCTTCCGTATATACGCATATTTAAGCCGGAACTATTAAGAGCCCTCCTGGTATGGCGCGACGAAGTGTTGGTCGGGCTTTTCCCCTTTTTTATTGATGAAACTGGAGCGACTCGAGTCTTGAGGCTGCTCGGGGACGGCCTGTCTGACTATCTAGATGGGCTATGCAGAGAAGAAGATCGCGCCGAAGTCTCGAGTTTAGTCGAAGTCTGGTTGGCGGACACTCTCGAATGTTGTGAATATGCGGAGTTTACTCAACTCCGAGAGGGAGCAGTTTTGAGCACAATCCCGCGACCGAATGTCTTTCATGAAGAAGTTTATCCGGGCATCCGGTGCCCGGCGGTCGTGTTGCCGCCGCCCAGCCGCGCCGGTGAGCTGCCAATCTCGGTCTCGACATTACGAAATATCGAATTGAGTCTTCGGCAGTTAAAGAAATTAGGCGCCATCGGTTTCGAGGTAGCTGACACGAGCTCAGTGGATGATGCCATATCGAATTTGTTTTTATTACATGCTAAACGTTGGCAACGTCGGGGTTTGCCAGGCGTGTTTGATACTGAGCAGAAGCAGACCTTCTATAGACAGGCTTTTCATGAATTGAAGCAGTCCTCCGCAGCTGAACTGTTTACTCTTTACCTGGAAAAGACGCCGCTTGCCTCATTAGCCGCCCTCAGGAAAGATCGAAATTTATATTATTATATCGGCGCGTTCGATCCCGAATATGCAAGGTTCGGGCCGGGCAACCTGATGATTCATTACGCGATAAAATTTGCGGCTAAGAATGGCTGTGAATTGTTCGATTTTCTCCGGGGCTGCGAACCGTACAAATACAAATGGGGAGCAAAGGATCAGGAAATCACCGTGCGGAGGATTTGGAAGTGATAGCGGAGGAAACCGCCGGCCATAAGGAGCGGGGATAATATTGGTAGGGCGAGGCTCCGGTTTGTCCTGAGAACGTTCATCGAGCCGATCGAGAATGAAATGATTTCAGTGTGCCATGCCGATTGATCGCCGAGCCGCCGATCTAGAGTGAGGTAACTTGCTGAGACCTCGCCGATGGGTACGGCGCGATCAGCTGGGTAGCAGCCGCTGGGTTTTTCGGCTCGGCAGCGAATCAGTATAGACCGCGGCCTATCTGGCGAAAGCGCCATTCCTTCGCGAATCTGTCTTAGTTGATCCGGAGCCTCGCCCTACCGTTGCTAGGCAGCTCAACCCCATTCTCTTTCTATCTACTACCTGTTATCCCGGACCACCTTCAGGCGAGTTCGGCTTCTATACCTTGTAATAAAACAGAGGTTTTTTCTGGGTTCGCATCAGCACCGGCTGCGCGACATTGAATACCTGGACATCACGTGCAGTCTTGCCTTCCAGTGTGCCATTGTGGGCGTGGCCATGAAACACCACCAGCGCACCAAAGTGATCAATCGTTGCTTCCAGATGGCTGGAACCGAGGAACGGATAAATCTCTGGGTTCTCTCCCTGAACGGTCTGCCGGATAGGAGAATAATGAAGAAGTACGACCTTCTTTTCGGTAGAGAGGTTGGTAAGTGCCTTTTCTAACTTCAGCGAATGATTGACGCTTTCCTGGACGAAGGCTTTGATCAATGGTTCACCCCAAGCGCTTAACATCTGGCGATCAAAGCCACCACCAAACCCGCAGACACCGGCAAAGCCGATTCCTTTGATCTCGACACAACTTCCATCGAGGAACTCCACGCCAGCCGCCTCCACAATCGATTTAACCTCCGACGCCTGATCGGACTCGAAATCGTGATTTCCTAATACGGCGAGTATCGGTATTTTGACATTCGCCTTCAGATCTTCGGCCAGTACGTTCGCCTCATCAGCCAGGCCGTAATCCGTGAGGTCACCGGCTAAAAGCAAGACATCAGCGTTTCCGGATGCCTCGATGAATGCATCGTGAAGTCTTCCCTTGGATGTCTTTGTATAATGAATATCGCCGACCGCAGCGATACGAATCTGGCCATTCTCACCCATAAATGCGCGAAAAACAAAACTACTAGTAGTTCGTATCTTCCCAGTAGCAGGGATTTACTGTGACTCCTTCAGGAGCCAAGCGCGGACGTCTGAATCGTTAACATCTGGCTCCACATCCTGCAGCACGGGAGGAAGTTCTTCGAGGCGCGCCAGCGCGCCTTCGTTATCAGCCAATTCTACAAGTTCTTGCTTGACCAGTTCATTAGCCGTATTCCGGGCGATATCCTCCGCCACTTCGTCCGGTATTCGGTTGTCCGCAGGATCTTCATAGGCTGCGCTTCGGACCTCCACGACGACCGATCGACGGCCGTATCCCTCTCGAAATTCTCCCGTGCTGGTGGTTTCTTCGCCTTCAAAATCGACTTGGAAATAAAATGTCGGTTTCGCCATGGGCGACTCTCTGTCGCGGGCTAGATGCACTCAACCTGAGCAAGGGATCAGGTCGTCCCGACTTGCCTGGAGCTCCTTCTGGATAGCAGCTAGCAGCTAGTGGAGCAGGGACAGATCCGCCCAACGCTGCTGGAGGGGAGCCGCTTTGGAGCGGGCAAACCTGGACTCGTGCATTGGTAATAGCGCTGTCCGAAAAAGAGAACATCCAAACAGGCGCTCCCGGGAGTTGCCCATCGGTTTAACTGGACCCAGGGACCGTTCCCGGGAGCCGCCTGTTAACACGCGATCAACGGTGAGAACGCCGATGGAAAACGGGCGAGTTCGCGTCAGCCCATTCCAAAGCGGCTCCCCGCCAGGAGCGCTGGGCGGATTGTATTTTCTCTGCCATCTGCTATCTCAGCCGGGCTTTCGGTGAGTACGGAATGCATTTTAGTGGAATGATAAGATCACTAGCCCGCCGAGGATAAGGCTGAAAGACCAGACCAGATCGGCATTGAACCAGGATCTTCGGAGAATGGCGACTCCCAGGATGTCATAGACGAGCCAGGCAACCAAGCCAGCCACGATGAACTGCGATGCGGAGTGCAGACAGATACCGGGGACGGATTTGCAAAAGCCTTCCATCAAGCCTGGGTCGCGGCCGGAACCAGAGGTTGCACCACACCAGCCAGGGTTACCTAACAAAAAAATGGGTAGTAACATGAGGCCGGCGCCGTGAGCAGTTGCCATCAGGCATGACCACCAAGCGAGGTCCCGGAACCCGACTCGCATCCCAACCCAGCGGGGGTGCCGGCCACGTAATAGCCGCCAGCTGCCCAGGCAGACTAGCCCCAAGCCCGCTGTGATAGTGAACACCGCTGGTTGAACGTAACGCCCCACCAGAAACGCTAACCCGAGAAGAGCTAAGACCGAGGCCGCATGTCCCAAGGCAATAGCGAGCATTGCTTGAAACACTGAGGTCCGGGAGCGGTTCTGAAGTCCAAGACTCACCGCGAACAACCAGCCCATGCCGGGGTTCAGACCGTGCCAGGCACCCAACAAAGCCAATGCAATCCAAGGCCAGAGGTTCATGTTTTACCCTCGCTGAAGCTCGGGTATGACAAAAGCCAGGATGACAAATGACAAATAGCCGAGGGGTCTATCATACCTAGCATTCGGTCCAGCGGGAATTTGTCATTTGTCATGCCCGAGCCTTCAGCGAGGCCCTAGGACGGGAAGCAGAACGAGTCGGAGGAAGTATCACCGCCTTCCAACCGAACCTGATGGAGACGATGGTCAGTCGTTCTCACCAGAAAGTCCGGGTCAAATCGCAGGGTACCATCGTCGAGAGCATCAGCTTTGACCATCCACGATTGGAGACCTTCGGGATAGAATTGTTCGTCCCAAGACTGATAAAGCGAGTTTGTCAAGTAAACACGTTTACCGTCCCGGCTTACTTCCACCATTTGCGGACCTCCGTTCAGCGGCTCCGCCGGGTTCTTGGGATGAGCAGTCCGTTTAAGAATTCCGCCGATCGGCAAAACCGAGGTCAGCTTCGGCTGGTCGGGCACCGAAACATCGTACCGGTGAAGCTCACCGGTACCCCAGCAGGAAACATAAAGCCAGCGGTCGTCTAACGAGAGGTTCAGGTCCGTAATCAGCGGAGGCACCGCGCCGAAGCCTTGCAACAGCGGTGGCAGGTCTGCCTTATCTGCGGGTTCAGCCGGGATTTCGATTACCTTCTTAATCTCCCAATCTCCGGCTTTCTCTCTCCACAGCCAGATGGACGCCGATAAGTCTTTCAATGAGACGACTACACCGACGAATCCAAAAGTCTTAGTGGGATCATGGGACGGGCGGAGCTCTAACACCATTTGGTGCTCGTTCCCGAGGTCAAGCGTTTTGAAGTGTTTTCTTTTGCGTAGGTTCCAAAAATGAACTTGATGCCCGTATTTGCCTCCCAGGAGTGTCTCCGGTTGCAGACCACCTTCGATCATGTTTGGCGTACCCCACTCGCTGCTGATCAGAATGTCGTGCCCTAAGTGCCAAAAGAAGTCGTATGCTAATTCCTGGGGACCTCGATCGACTTCCCAGCGGCCAAGGACATTGAAATCGTAGTGATCGAGGAGAAAGATTCCTCCAGGCCCACTACCGTCCGGAGCTCCTAAGGCGCTTAGATAGATGCCATCGGGCCCGCAGTGGACAGTGTGCGGCCGGGAGTATCCGGCTCGTTTAAACAGGTCCTCAGGTTCGATGGTTTTGACGATCTGCAGCTTTGCCGGATCAGGCTTGGTATCAATAATATGTATGCGGGATGAGCGTAGGCCCGGGACGATCAAGTAGCGCCTTTCGACGTGTGGATGGGGTGCATAGGGACAAAGGGCAGAGCTGCAAGCATTCCAACCGAAGTGGTGCAGCTCGTCGCCAACGTTTGGTAGATCCAGCCGGTTAATGACCTGACCGTACTGCGCTGAAGAGCGATCCACGTCGATTACGTAAATAGCGTCCGTCCGCGACTTTTGGTCCGGTGCTAAGCCGGCCACATAAGCAAAACGTTCAACCGGTGCCTCCATTGCCAGGAGGGCGGTCGGATAGAAGGTTTGGTCGACGGTCCAGCGGAGAGAATTAGTTGAAAGACCGAAAGGCGAACTTGCCATAGATGATTTTCTAGAATTAAGGAGGTAATAGATTGGGGAGACGAGACAAATGAAGCCGCCGGGACAGCAATTGCAAAGAGGAGCTGTTATACGACTTGCAGCGTAGGGTATTGATTCCAGACGGCTTTGCCAACTGTTTTAAGCGAGTTCAGGAACAGTCTGTCGAAACCGTAAACCATGAAACCATGGAAAGCGCAGCTCTGGCAGGCTGTCGAAAACCCCATGAGCTGGAATAAGGGCGGAGTATCGCCTGTCGAGATCGGAGGGGAGCCGGACTGGCACTAGGGAGGGCGCATATCTCGATTGATACATAACCGACGAGCAACGCGGCTGCCG
>JAFAVN010000253.1 GCA_019242435.1 Verrucomicrobiota bacterium
ATTCGGGTAGAAAATGATGCCGATTGCCTGGCTGCCTCTGAAGCCGTGGACGGGGCGGGAGCCGGTTACAATGTCGTTTTCGCCGTAATCCTGGGGAGCGGCGCAGGTGCGGGTATCGCTGTGGGTGGGCGCGCACATCACGGCCCCAATAACAGTGCCGGGGAATGGGGGCATAATCCGCTGCCGTTTCCGGACACTACTGAGATCCCGGGACCTAGTTGTTATTGCGGCAGACGCGGCTGTCTGGAGACGTGGGTCTCTGGCCGAGCGCTGCAAGCCGGTTACGCCCAGCACTCTCAGCAGGAACTCAAGGCCGAGGAGATCATCGCAAAGATGCGGAGCGGAGATCGTCTGGCACGGCTGGTTTGGGACCGTTACATCGATCGAGTCGCGCGCGGTCTATCGCTGGTGGTGAACACCCTTGACCCCGATGTTTTCGTCATGGGTGGAGGAATGTCGAATGTGGCCGAGCTTTACGACGAGCTGCCGACGCAGTTGGCACGATACACCTTTTCTAGTGTGTTCGAGACTCCCATCCGAAAAGCGCGTCACGGCGATTCCAGCGGTGTCCGAGGGGCGGCATGGTTGTGGAAGGGTTGAGGAAGGAGTTCAGGTTTGCCGGAGTTCAGAAGTCAGTCGCATTGCAGCCGAGAGGGGCTTCAGTGCCTTCGCTGATCTTTCGGCTGCAAGATCATTTTCATTTATTCCGATCGCTTAGGTTCCTACTCAAAGCTCCTACAGTGCTGCACTTCGGTATCTGCACTCCTGTGCTTCTGAGCTCCTGCACTCCTGTCCGCCTATGCTATTCTGCCTCCCATGGAGGCCGCATCTTTAGAAGAACGATTCGATTTTGCTTACCGCGTCATCGAAGAGGCGGGACGTTTTACCCTCCAATATTTCCGGCGGCTCGGAACTTTAATAATCCAGCAGAAGGGCCAGCAAGACATGGCCAGCGAGGCCGACCTGAATACCGAAGTATTGATTCGAGACCGGCTGAAAAGCCAATTTCCCGAGGACGCCTTTCTCGGTGAAGAAACCGGCCGCACGGAATTCGGGCCGGGGCAGGGGATCTGGGTGGTTGATCCCATTGATGGAACCCAACCATTCATCAGTGGGCTCGGCGGCTGGTGTGTCTCGATTGCGTTCGTGGTTGGCGGTGAACTAGAGCTGGGTCTGGTGTATGGACCGGCCCGCCAGGAGTTGTTTGCGGGCTCTAGGAGGAGGCCGGCAACCCTGAACGGCAGATCGATTCGCGTCAGAGAAACCAGCTCGCTGACCGAAGGCATTCTGGGGGTTGGCTACTCGCCTCGGGTACGTCCCGATCAGTTTTTACCGATCTTTTCTCGGCTTCTTTACCAGGGGTCCATGTTCTACCGGGAAGGATGCGGCGCGTTGGCCTTATGCTACGTGGCCGCAGGACGATTAATCGGTTATGTGGAACCGCATATTAACTCCTGGGATTGCCTGGGCGCATTGGCAGTGATTCAGGCTGCGGGTGGCCGCATCAATGATTTCCTGGCGAGTGACGGTCTCTGGCACGGGAACCGGGTGATCGCGGGATCGGAGTCGTTGTATCCGACTCTGGAGTCGTTGTTTGCCGAGGGGTAGGCCCGTGCTCGCCTGAAGCTCGCCCGCAACCGCAGTAGCAGTTAGCACACAGCGGCGTATGTGGCGCCCCAGGTTTGGAGGGGAGCCGCTTTGAAGGGTGAAAAGCGCCTTAGCGAATTAGCAGGAGAGCCTAGTTAACGAGAAACAGGCGATAACCGGCGACTCCCGGAAATTAGCCGGCGGTTTAAGTAAGCCTGGGGCCATTCTCGGGAGCGTCTGCGTTTCGCGGTCTGCTGGGGACCAGCGATTTACAAAATACACGAGGCCACGTTTCAACTTCCAAAGCGGCTCCCCTCCACGCCTTTGAAGCGGCGACGGATTAACCCTTGCTATCTAATATAGTCCAGGCTAAAACTATGCAGGTGGCCTATGGATTTTCGGACGGAATAACCTGTGAAGCTAATAAAGCATTTCGTAGCCGCTGATGAAGCGATCATTCAGGAGCAAGGCTGGCGCTCTCGCCGGACTGCTCCCTCCTTACCTGAAGTCCATCGCTCGGTCAGAGTTCCGCAGGGTCGCAATTGGTTCTCGATGCTGCGCAAGCTGCTGGCATTTTCCGGGCCGGGTTACTTGATCGCAGTCGGATACATGGACCCAGGCAATTGGGCCACCGATATCGCCGGAGGGTCGCAGTTCTATTACACACTGCTCTCTGTGGTGATTGGGTCGAGCCTGATGGCGATTTTTCTGCAGCACCTGGCGCTGAAACTCGGCGTAGCGACCGGTCGAGACTCGGCTCAAGCCTGCCGTGATCATTTTCACCCGGCTATGAGCTTCTTTCTGTGGATCGGTTGCGAGATCGCAATCGCGGCGTGTGACTTGGCGGAGGTTATTGGTTCAGCAATCGCCTTGAACTTGCTCTTTGGTTTACCATTGATCTGGGGCGTTTGCCTCACGGCATGCGATATTCTCGCCGTTCTCTACCTGCAACACAAAGGCTTTCGGCTAATCGAAGCATTCGTGCTCGCTCTGATCGGAGTGATTGCGGTGAGCTTCGGTATCCAGATCCTATTTTCCAAACCGGACCTTGGTGCCATCGCCCTGGGATCTCTTCCGTCCCCGGAAATCCTGCGGAATCCTGCGATGTTGTACGTTGCTGTTGGGATTCTGGGCGCAACCGTGATGCCGCACAATCTGTATCTGCACTCTTCGATCGCGCAGACCCGGCATTTTGAATTGACCTCGAAAGGCAAACGGGAGGCGATCTTGTTCGGAACGATCGACTCAACGGTCGCTCTTTTCTTTGCCCTCTTTATTAATGCGGCCATCCTGATTGTGGCTGCGGCAACCTTTTATACTCGTGGGCATCACGAAGTCGCGGAGATCCAGGATGCTTACAAGCTTTTAAGCCCCTTGCTCGGCGTCGGAGTTGCCAGCACCTTGTTTGCTATCGCCTTGTTAGCTTCCGGCCAGAACTCGACGCTCACCGGAACTCTGGCCGGCCAGATTGTCATGGAAGGGTTCTTGCACCTGCGTTGGTCTCCGGTTTTGCGGCGTCTGGTTACCCGGCTTCTGGCGATTATCCCGGCGGTGATCGTGACGGCCATGATGGGCGCACGCGGGACAGCTCAATTGCTGATACTCAGTCAGGTGATTCTGAGTATGCAGCTCAGCTTTGCGGTTATTCCATTGGTGCTGTTTACCAGCGATCGATCCAAGATGGGCGAGTTCGTTAACCCGACCTGGATGAAAATAGTCGCTTGGACCCTGGCGATGGTTATCGCGGGGTTGAATGCCTATTTGCTGTGGCAGAACTTCGCGGGCGTGGCACCGCAGTAAGAAAGAGTTTCGAATCTCGAAATTCTGAATTCCGTTTCCTCACCCGACCAGCACCCAAGCCGTCTCTATACTACCTCCAACCCATTCATATCCGGCAACTGCGGGAACGGCTTATGGGGTTCGGCCTGGTACCAGAAGGCGGTGGAAGCGATATCATCCTGCAAGGGTAAGTAACGGCGTTGACCTTCCAAAGTCGATCGCCAGCCGAGGGCCTGAATCGTGACTCGTAAATCCTCCTGAAACCTGATCGGGTCCATGATATGCCACCGATACATGCCGAACCGCTGCTGGCTTTGATAAAGGCCATCCGGCTTTATGACTTGCGGTAACCCTTGGAACGGCCCGGAAAAGATTCCGTACTCTCCCTTCGGATGCTCGAAGTTCCAGGCTCCGCCGAAATAGTCCTCGGTTCCGGTTCCGCAAAGAGTAGGCCATTCCAGGTCCCCATCGAGATAGAATTTGATCTCGCCTTCACCCCACCAGCCATTGTTATGAACGCCCCATGCCAGATAACTTCCTACGTAATGACCGGCGCCGCTGATACCATCCACCAACGTATGAACTCCTTTATAAGTTACGGGATTCGACCGGCGCCATTGGGCATGAAAGTAGGCCCGGTCGCTTTCTACCTCAGTCAGGGTATGATCAACTTGATAGTAAAAGCCTTCGATCTTATCGGGAGCCAGATTCTGAACTGTGATCAGCGCTCGCTTTTTGAACGGCATTTCCCAGAAACTATTGAAGCCGCCGGCCGGATTTACCGCTACCGGTAACGAGCTGATGTTGCAGCGGACACACCAGCCGCTGCAGAAAAAATCGCCTAGTGGCACTTCCACGGAAGGCGTTTCTTCGTCGTCCCAAAAGATCCTGAAAACCAATCGTCTCCAATTTTGGGGATGAACGGTTAACCAGATATGTTGGATCGCCCCCGGACCACTGATATCGGCTAATGTGCGCAGTTCTCCGGCTGCGATATCGATGCTGGGTGAAACTTTCCATCCCTGGCCAAGCTCTCTCGCTGGAACCCGCCCGGTTCCTTCGGTCGCTTTGCCGCCTTGACCTTTTTCGCCGGTGAAATTTTCAGCGCTGATCGATCGAGTTTGGGCATTCGAAAGCAACGCCAGATTACCGAGTGACATCCCAAGTCCGTTGAAAGAATAATTACTCATTGGTAGAAAGGGTCGGTACTCGCCTGAAGCACGTCCCGGATAGCAGATAGCATAATTTTAATCCAGCGCTCCACCCACCAAGCTTATCTGCTATCTGCTATTTGCTATCCGGGACGCGCTTCAGGCGAGTACCACTTATTTCAGGCCTGAGGTTTTGATCGATTCCACTAACTGTCGTTGGAAGATGAAGAACAGGATGAGGGTGGGGAGTGCTACTACCGTTGAACCTGCCATGATGTAATTCCACGAGGCAGAGTATTGCTGGTGGAAACTGGCAATCGCAATTTGGACTACCCAGAGATTCTGGTCGTTAGTAATGGTTAACGGCCAAATAAAGGCGTTCCAGTTTGCCAGGAAAAAGAAAACCGCTAAGGCCGCCAGGATCGGCCGGCTGAGCGGTAGCATGATATTCCAATAAATCCCGAAGTAGCCGGCGCCGTCGATAATAGCTGCTTCCTGCAACTCGCCGGGGATACCAATGTAGAATTGACGCAACAGAAAAATACCGAAGGCGTTGAAAATCGCCGGAATAATAAGCCCAGCGTAGCTGTTTACCATCCCGAGCTGCCGGACAAGGATGAACAAGGGAACAATGATCACCGGCAGTGAAACCAGGAAAGTAGAAAAGATGGCCAGAAAGAGAAGTTCCCGGCCGGGAAAGCGCAAGCGCGCGAGAGCGAACCCGGCCATAGAGTGAAACCATAGTGCCACTAAGGTCACGGTACCGGCGACAAAGAAACTATTCAGCATGTAGCGCCAGAACGGCAGCGCGGTAAAAACATACGTGAAATTTTCAAGTGTCGGACGAAGCGGGATAAGGTTAGGACCAAAAGTTTCATTGCCTGGCTTGAATGAAGCCGAGATCATCCATACCAAGGGCGCGACTGTGAGTAGCGCCAGAACCGCGATCACACCGAACAAGAGAACTTGCCGAAGTCGTGCGAAATAATGCCGGGAACGGTTCAAGAGTCCTTCTCCGAATAAGATTAAGTAAAATGAAATCGGCCGCCTTTGGTAAGCGCGAAAAGGGTAACCGTAATAACAAGTAAGATCAGCACCAGAAAGGAGGCCATGGCCGCGGCGTACCCATAGTTATTAAACTGGAAGGCCTGCTGATAGATGTAGAATATCACTAGGGAAGTTGAGTTAGCGGGACCGCCCCGGGTCATAACATAGATCAAGTCGAACGCCTGTGAACCGGCTACGGCAGAAACAATCGATACCAGCAGTACAAAGAAGCTGGTGGGACGAAGCAGAGGCAAGGTGATCCGGAAAAAGACAGACCACGGTCCAGCTCCGTCAATGCGGGCAGCGTCATAGTATTCTTTCGGAATTTCCTGGAGGCCAGACATGAAAATAATCATGTAATAACCCATCAGAAACCAGACGGTAACGAAAAGCACAGAGTAAAGAGCGGTACGCGGGTCTCCTAGCCACGAGTACCCGGACAAACCGATCATTTGTAATAAGCGGTTAACAAAACCAACCTTGTCGATCAGCATCACCTGCCAGGTCAACGCCACCACCACGAGGCTGACTACGTTTGGCACAAAAAACATACTCCGGAAGACGCCGATGAACGGCATCCGCCGATTGACCAGCAACGCTAGCCCAAGTCCGGTCACGTATAGAGCCGGCACCAAGATCAGCACATAAACAAACGTGACCCAGAAACTCTTCAGGAATAGCGGATCGACCAGCATGCGCTGATAATTCTTTAAGCCGACGAATTGGAATCCGCCGAAACCGTTTACGGAAAAGAAACCCAGGCTGAGCGAAAAGATCATCGGCAATGCGACGAAAATGAGGAGCCCTAGTGCATCCGGCAGGATGAACAAGTAGGCAGCCAAAGCTTCTCTTTGGCTGTGATTCAATCCTTGGCGGGCGCGCCCAGCGGCTGGACGCTTCGTCGAAGTCGAGGGTGCGTCCAGCGATACGTTCATTTTAATGGGGCGCCTGAGTAGCCGCTGAGAAACGAATCAATGTTCTGGCTCGCTTCCGCAGCTTGTTGTTCCGGATTTGCTCCACTCAGTTGAGCTGCCTGAATCGCGTCGGAAACCGCTTTGTAAACTTCCGGGGGGACCCGTGGTTCACCGCGACCAGTGGGAAATATCTGGTCTTTAAAGACCTTCATCGGTCCCTCGCTGTATCCGCCCTGAGCGGTCGCTTTATCGAGTGCCGATTTGCGCGGTGCGATGTCGCTCTTAGCCTTGATGCACCAATCTACCACGCGCTGAATGGAATCATCGCTCATAGAGCCCAGTGCCCAGACGCAGAATTTGGCCGCCGTTTCGGGATCTTTGCCTTTGGCATTGGCAACAAAGGCCCACCCGCCCAGAACACTTTTTGGGTTGCCATTCGGCGGAGTGGGCAACGGGAATACACCATAGGGAAAGCCCTTAGCGTTTTCTCGTAAGAG
>JAFAVN010000415.1 GCA_019242435.1 Verrucomicrobiota bacterium
GGGTAAAAGTCGAAATCGGGGTCGGAAGAGGCAAAACTCACTCCGACAAACGCGAAGACCTCAAAAAGCGCACTGCCGACGAAGAAGCAAAGCGGGCCGCCGACCTCTTTAATCGCCGCAAACTCTAGCCTGAATTTCTCAGAAAAAGGTGGCTTCGAAAGCCCTTCCTGGGTCGCATCACCCTCTGGCGCAGCCGGTCCCAGAGAAGTCCAGGCGATGTTAATAACTTGCTAATAACTGCCGAAAAACCCGTCTACAAACGTCACAATTTCGAGGTACCGGTGTATTCCAGTATTTAGAGTATTTAGACCGGCGGACTCACTACCGAAGAGGGCTGTCGCTCAATTGCCCGTCCGGTCGGCCGCTGTTTTTGCAGCAAAGCAAAGGCCGGAACCATGAAAAAGAACGTTGTTAATAAACATGACAATACCCCCAATGCGCATACCGTTCCCAGTCCGCTAAGCGCCGGATTTTGCGCCGGAATCAATACCGCGAATCCGGCAAATGTGGCCAATCCGCAGACGGAAAGCGGCTTCAGGACATTCGCCAGGTTCTCGCGGAGATCTCCCTCACGACGACTGACCACCAGAAATTGGATGCCGTAGTCGACGCCGATAGCCAGCACTAAAGGGAAGGCTAACGTGTTTAGAAGATTGATTGAAAGATGAAACAGTTTCAGGCACGCGACCAAGCCCAACATCGACAGGAAGAGAGCGGACGCGTGGATAAGCCAGAGAGAGAACCGCCGATATACCATCCATAATAACAAAAGGATCAAAACGCCAACCGCGGTGGTGAAGGTAACTAGTTCGCCTTTCGCCCAAGGGATCAGATCCCAAAGCGTGTATTGCCATCCGGTTATCACGGCCTGAGGATCGGCTCGGTGAATGAATTCACCCAATTTGGCCTGCTCTTCATGCGACTTGATCGGTTGCGCCGGTCGGAGCATTCCGGACTGCGTTCTCCGGTCATCCGAGAAAAAAGTATTGATCAGAAACCACCAGCTTGAGTTCTCCGGGAAAATCTTTGACCAATCCTGCAGACCACTCGCTTTCTGTTGTGCCTCTAGATTATCCAATAGGACGAACACCGCCTGAAATGCATCCAAGGCGAACCCGTTCTGCTCCAGATCTTCGTGAACCGCCTGTTTGACCCGGGCAAAATCGACCTTCTGCAAAAGGCTGCGATTTTCCTCAACTCGTTGCGGATTGAGCACGAAGGCGGCAGGAGTGACAGCCGACTTTAAATAACCAGTCTTGAGCCCCTGCTGAAACGTTTCGTCCAGGCGCTGCCATCGATCATAAAATTCCTGCTGGTTATCGGCGGTCACCAGGACCCGGACCGGATCCGATTCCTGTTTCAGCTCGGTGCTCATCACCTGCATAGCGATCGAAGCCGGAATTTTTTTTGGCTGTAACGAAAGCGGGCTGGTATCGAACCGCAGCGGAACCAATGGCGTGACTGCTACGATAGCTCCGGCGACCAATAAAGTCGTTACCACACCCAAAAGGATGCGGGGCTCCCGAAACATGGCATGAACGAATTTCGTAGTGGCGATCAGCAGGAAGTCCACCTTGGTGACCGGTTTAACCTTCTTAAAGAAGATGAACAGAAAGAGGACCATGAAAAGCCCGGCCATGGTGACTCCAAGTGCAACCAAGGTCCCGAGCTGCGCAAACCCAGCGCTTTTGCTGAAATTCAGGGCGAAAAAACCGATCGCTGTGGTGCAGACAACGTAAAACACGGCCGCCCCGATGTCTCGTACCGACACAAATACGGCCTGGCTATGCCCTTCACCTACTCGCCTCGCCTGTTGATAACGTCCGAAAAGCAGCAAGCTGAAATCAACTCCCAGCCCAACCAGAATAGAAAAGAACCCGATCGCGATGACGTTGATGCTCTTGAAAATCAGCATGCCGAGCGCCAGCGCTACTAAAGCAGCCAGGCAGAGCGTGAGACAAATCCCAATCAACGGCACAAACCTCCGAAACGCGACGAAGAAAAGCACGCTCACGATCAGAATGGAAAGGACAGCGCTCAGGATCGCATCATTCTCCATGCTCTTTGAGATCTGCGCTACGAAGGCGATTCTTCCGGTCGTGTAGACCTTCGGCACATAGCCTTTCCATTCCGCTTCTATCCGATGCTGAAAGCCGTTCACCAGACGCATCATTTCCTGACACCCTCGCGGGCTGGTGTCCGAAAGGCGAACAACAGCCAGGCCTAATTGATAGAGGTTATCGGCGGACCCGAGCGACTCGCCCTGGGTCAACGACGAGCTCGAGGCGAAAGGCCTCATCGCTCGCGCAAACAGACCGAGTGGGTCCATCGTGGCTTCCATCTGGGTTCGGATCGAGAAATCTTCGCCGATCGTAGCTCTGATCTGGGCCAAGCGCTCCTCGATCTTAGCAGGCTCTAACAGGGTTAAGGCGTCCTTGAACTGATCCTCTGGCAGGTTGAGTAAGAGCGAAGGAATGACGGCTTGGATTTGGTCGAGCCCATCCTGGGTTTCCAGCGGGGACCGGTCAAAAATGCGGACCACCCAAGGTTCCTTAGCCAGTTGGGCCATGAAATGACTTCGAAAAGCTTCTACATCGTCGGCGTGCCCGGGTGCTCCCAAAAATCCGAAAACAATCTGGCGTGAGTCTGCGAAGTCGCTGTTCAGCGCTTTTAACCCTTGCACCGACTGAAACTGCTGAGGCAGCAGATTCAGATAATCCGTGTCCAGATTGCGCCGCAGCAAAATGATAAGAATCGCGAGAACCCCGACGGTGATGGCGGCCGCGATCAAGGTTTTTGTCCGGTGGGCGACTAGGTAAGAGATTGTCTGGACCAGTTTGCGGGTAGGATAAGTAAGTGGGGCCTTAACGTTCATTCAAAGTGAGCTGTTCAGTAGCACAGCCCGGCTTCAGGGCTGACGGGTACAATGATGGGAAAAGTAGTAGTAGTCCAAACTTTTGCTTCGGTCCAGGTAGGCTAACCCCGCAAGGCCTCTTTCGTCGAAGATCTGATTATTGCGGGTTAGCCTCTGGGGTGAAATTTCTTGTGAATCGCTTTCAACCGATTCTGTTCGACATGCGTATAAACCTGGGTCGTGGCAATGTCCGCATGGCCGAGCAATTCCTGGATGATCCGGAGGTCTGCGCCGTTTGCTAGTAAATGGGTAGCGAAAGAGTGCCGCAACAGATGAGGATAGATCCGGGTCTCAAACCCGCCTAGTTCCGCGATCTCTTTGACTATCTGCCAGACCCTCTGGGTAGTGAGCCTTTTCCCGTGCCTGGAGAGAAACAGCTCGCTGCCAGTCCGCGACTTGACCAGCAGCCTCCTTTCTCCTTCGAGGTAGGCACTGATCGCCTCGCCCGCTTTCCGGCCAACCGGTATCAGCCGGGTTTTATTCCCTTTGCCGGTGACCCGGATAAACCGGTCTTCCAGATTAAGATTTTCCAGACGGGCATGGGTTAATTCGCTGATTCTCAGCCCGCTGCTATAGAACAGCTCTAAGATCGCCCGATCCCGTTTCGGAAATGGCCGGTTGCGTAAATCCACTTCCAGCAATTTTTGGATCTCTAGCTCATTCAGCGTGTCCGGCAGATATCGTTCCAGCCGGGGTAGCACCAGCACATCCGCAGGGTCGCGTTCGACCAGATGCCGGGCCTTGAGGAACCGAAAAAAGATCTTTAGAGCGACCACAATCAATTTCAGAGAAGCCGGAGCGAGACCGGCGCTCTTTCGCTCCGACAAGTAGCCGGTGAGATGGTCGGTCGCGACGTTAGCCGGCAAGGCCACCGGTTCTTGGCGGCTGAACCAAGTCGCAAATTCTTCTAAAGACCGCCTGGTCGAAAACTGGTAATTCTCCGATAGACCCCTCTCTGTGGCCAAAAAGAGAATGAACTCGTCGATCGCGTTTTCGAAGGTGATGTCCAAAGCTTAGCGGCAAAACTTCCAAGCGACTGTGCGAGCTGATTGTATCCTGGAGCCTGCCCCTGGGAAACGAAAATAGAAGATAAACCTCCTGAGGAAGTCGTGCCCGATAATCCCCGGTTATGGAGGGAACAGTAAAGGCTGGCGCCTTTGCCACGCCCCCAGCACTGGAAAAACCAACCCCAACCCGTAACCTCAAACAACAAAAAAGTGTTACCCATGTTCTGAACCCAGCACCCGGCACCCACCTACCAATCACGACTCACCTCTCACTTCTCACTTCCCCACCTCCACCCCCAACACCTTCTCCACCGCCTGCACTACTTCTTCCACGCTGATCCGGCGCATACAGCGAAAATCAATCGGACACGTCCTCAAGAAACACGGACTACATTCCACCCGATGCCGGATGATAGTGTGGCCGGCTCCTATCGGCCCAGTCAACGCCGGCTCCGTCGAACCGAAAATGGCGACAGTCGGCACTCCCAAATGGGCAGCCAAATGCATCGTGCCGGTATCATTCGTCAACAACAGCCGGCAACGGCTCAACTCAGCAATCAGTTCCGCGAGAGTCGTTTTTCCTACCAAGTTTACCGCCGCCGCACCCAATTGCGAAGCGATCTCCGTGCCCAATGGTTGCTCCTTAGCCGTCCCAAAAATATGCCACTGCAGGCCGTGTCGCTCAGACAGACATTTGGCTGCTTCCGCAAAATAAGGCCATCGTTTAGCAGGGCCGTACTCCGCCCCGGGGCATAAACCCACTGCCAGCGAGTCCGGCATGCGGACGGAAATGGGCGGCAGGGGCCCATCCAGATCGGCGCCAATCCTCTCCGCGATACGCAAATAGTCATTGGACTGATGTCTGACCGGCTGCGGCGGAGGCGGTTCGGGGATAAACTGGTTAACGAAGAAATTGCGCCAAGGCCGCCGGTAACCGACCCGTCGCGGTATTCCCGCCAGCCAGGCTTCCAATCCTGATCTGGGCGAATTCGGAAACAGGATCGCCACATCGAACCTTTCCCGCAGCTTCTTAGCTACGGCAAAAACGCCTTCCTTGGGCTCGATCGGAATAACTTCATCCACCTCTGGAACGGTGGCCCAGAATTCAATCAGGTTTCGTTTGGCCAGCACGGTCACCCTGGCATCCGGTCTACCTCGTTTAATTCGGCGGACCGCTTCTACCGACATAACGGCGTCCCCCAGCCAATTACCGGACCGGATCAGGATTCGAAACGGCTTCAGCTTACCGGCATCCTCGGGCATGAAGACACCCCTCTTGTATTCTCGCAGCAGGAATCGCGGCTTCGGGATCTTCCAACGATCATGTACCCAGAACCAGGCAGCGGGATCCCGGCGAATCAGCTCTTCGAGATCTCGGTTAAAAGCCATTGTGATATCTTCAATCGCCGCTTTTCGATCGAAACGGAAGAACCGTATATCCACTTTCCAGCGCGCCACGCCGACAGCTCGAACCGCGACACGGCAAGCTATCGATCCGGTTTTTTTCGCCAGAATCGCCGGAAGAGGCGTCGTCGAACAGAGTCGACCAAAAAGCGGGACCCAGACACCTTTGTCTCCGGCATGCTGATCATGCAAAATAGCGAGTCCACCTGCACGCCGGAGAAGCGCTACGCTTTTGGCGAAGCCTTCCTTTCGGTCAATGGTTTCCACCCCGAAATTCGATCTTCCTTGGCTCACATGTCCGTCGATGAGCCGATTCCGGAGCGCCTGGTAAATTACCGCTTGTTCCTGACGCGGGAACCACCTGGTTGAGGTAATGACCAGCTCCCAATTGCCGATGTGCGGAATCACAGCCATAACTCCCTTCGGCTCTGCCGTCGCTGCCATTAATTCAGCCAAGCTCGGAACTTCCAAGTACCTCCGAATTTTCTCCCAAGGTTTCTGCGTCAAAACCAAGCCGGACAACAGATTGGCCCCCAAGCTCTGGAAATGCTCCCGCCCGCATCGGTCAATTTCAGATCGGTTCCAGTCGGGGAAAGCTCGGCTCAAATTGCTGGCCGCCAACTTCCTATAGCCCCCCAAGAAAGCCCACCCGAGAAACCCAAACCCTTGACCCAATCTGAACGTCCACGACAGCGGAATCCGTGACAGACTCCAGCCTGCCGCTCGATAAACAGCATAAATCAGCAGTTCGGTAGTTTTGATCGGCCGTTCCGGCGATTTCCTCATTCGTCACGAAATTAGAGCAGAATCACCTCGTGTCCTGCCTCATAAATAACATTGCTTTCGTTGCGATCAAAATGGGCCGTCGGCGAAAGCCATGTCATTTATGGGACAAGACACGTGCCAACCCCGCCCGGCCGCGAGCCTATTTCTTGATTTGAACTTGAGATCCGCCAAAATTGTCCCATCATATCCGTTCTCGTTCCTAATAAAAGCGGGCATAGCTTAATGGTAAAGCTCCAGCCTTCCAAGCTGGCTATGAGGGTTCGATTCCCTTTGCCCGCTCCAAGTAGTTCAAAATCAACTACTCAGATCGGATTTGAAACCCTGAAAAAGCCAGGTGTAAGAATAAAAGTAAGAATAGCCCTCTGCTAGCGGCTTCCGGACAACGGGATGTAAGGAGCCGCACAACTCCAAGACCTGCTCAAGGAGCGATTGCCACTGTTCACGCGTTAGCGCTTCGTCCTGGTCCTTCACTGGATGGAATGTATTACAATTTTTCCCACTTCGCTCTCTCCCTCGAGCGGTTAGGAAAAGCTCGCCGTTTACAGCCGCGTAAGCGCGTCACGAATTGCGTCTCGGTGTTCGTCGAGTGCGTCTTCGAACGACGGGACCATCCGCTTCGCGGCTTTGGGAGGAGTTGCTAGATGATAGCGCGCCCCGAGCAGGGCGCCCTCGCGTTGCAGTCTCCGTAAAGCCAAGTGGACCTCGCGCCGCTCGAAGACGGTCCCGCGGTGGCCGCCGGGGTGAGCCGGGGTGAGCCAGCCCGCCCCCAAAAGCGAGCGCGTCAAGCGCCTACCAATAACGTTGTAGAGCTCGTCGAGCTGGATCACTCTAGCTCGAAACCTTACGCTGCGTGTGCGCTGGCGTCGAGCGACCCAATGGTGGATCGGCAATTGGTGGGCGCGGGAATCACGTCCTTTGGATGTCCAGGAGTTCGGACCTGGCAAAAACACGGCTTCTCACCAGAACCCAATTGATTGCGCTGGGCTCAGTAGAGTAAAAAAACTCATGGCTAGTCAGCGTAAACCCAGCATCGTCTTCGTTCACGGACTATGGGCCGACGGCTCATGCTTCGCCAAGTTAATCCCGACACTTCAAAAAGAAGGCTTCGAGGTAATCGCATCCCAGC
>JAFAVN010000579.1 GCA_019242435.1 Verrucomicrobiota bacterium
ATTATCGAATTGAGTGAGGCGCATCCTCGGTATGGATATCGGCGCATTGGTGCGCTACTGCGTCGAGAAGGCCACCGGGTCAATACCAAGCGGGTGCAGCGGATTCGGCGTCAGGAAGGCTTGCAGGTGCGGAAGAAGCAACGAGCAACCCGACGGATTGGAATCTCGACGGCAACTCGCCAGAGAGCTCTGCGAGCCAATCAGGTCTGGAGTTGGGAGATCATTCACGATCAGACCCAGGCGGGAAGCTCTCTGCGTATCTTGAGTCTCATCGATGAATATTCCAAGCAGTGTTTTAGTTAGAGCGTTTCGCCGGATCGAGCAACGAATAGTCGCTTGAGCCTGACTTAACGTGAGATGGATGACCTTTCGGTTGTGGAACTTTGGGGAAACTCACCGCCATCGCACAAACGTAGAGATTGAAGCAGTAACAACCGCGACCGAGGCAGCCGGTCCCGCCATTTAGGCGATACGCGGCTTAGCCTCAGGAGAGGGTTTGACCCGCCGCGCGTGAACTCAGCGACGGCGAGAAAACGAACGGTCTTGATGGTGCTCCGTTTTCGGACGCGCCTCATTGACGGTCAAATTGCGACCATCTACCGGCTGGCCTTCCAATCCATTGATAGCAGCTTGGCCTTCGTGACGATTTCCCATCGTGACAAATGCAAATCCACGGGATTGACCACTCATCCGATCGGTTACCAGGTGCACGTCAGTGACGGTACCGTGAGGAGTGAAGAGGTCGCGCAGTTCGCTTTCGCCAGTGGAGAAAGAGAGATTACCTACGTATAATTTCATAAGACATTTTCGAAGACAGTCACAGAGCCGTTCCCGAACACCGAGTTTCAAATCACCACTGAGAAGGCCCCACCTGACGATTTACCGCGCAATCAACTAGAACAATCGAAGTACAACACTCGACCGGATTGAGGAAATAGCAAGCCGGTATATGCCAAAAGAATAAGGGACTCGACATTCAGTGAAGGTTGCCGGTTCTCGGTCCAAGCTGGAAAGATCTAGGCCATCGTTTTTCAACGTGGGTTTCAGCAAAGGATTCGTCTGGGGAAGTATTCGGCCAGGCCGACCATGACCAGAAACACATCGAAAACAAAGAGCGCAATGGCAATGTCGTTGAAGAGAGTCGCTTGGGATAAATCCGGCCAGGGTTGATTGGCAGCCCAAAAAAGAAAGGCGACTGACAGCATCATCGCTTTAACGAATTCCTTTGCCGCTGGCCGGCGCGCTCTCTGGCCGAATAAAAGCTATCCGAAATCGGGACACTGGAAGCTGTCTCCCAATCGTTCAGGATGAAGGCATCGTCATACTCAAAGGCGCTGTAGGTCCGTCGAAAGGAGTATGGGAGAAGTTGAATCGACCTAGCGACGCTGGTCCTCTAAACACTTCACTATGAATCAGGGCTTTCGCATCATATGCTTATCAGGATCGGCTACAATATTGCGCTACGTCTCGCTTCTCCAACCGCGGTACTCTGCATACTCCACGTGCATCCCTCGCGCAAAGGCGACCTGGCCAGGTCCGAAAACTTCCGGATCGAACCGCCACTGCCCGTCGAAGACTATTTCGATGGTTTCGGCAACCATTGCGGCCGCGTCAATGCCCCTGCAGGAGTGATTCGTTTTCTCAATGACGCAATCATTCGCGATCCCGGCGAACTAGATACTTACGCTCCCATTGGTATCGGTACTTCGATGGACCCGGGGTCTAGTGCATCAAAGCCTGCCATCACCTGAAGCATGAACGCTGCGTCGTCAACTGTGCGCGTGATTGGGCCCGCGTGATCGATATGATTGCGGGCAGCGGTATACCGAGAACAGAACCCCGACCGACCGCAGCAAAAGGCTTGGGTATCTGCGGGAATGTGAGGAACCAGATGGGCACGAATCTTGCCTGCTCATCGGCCAACAGCCGGAAAAGGTTCTCGCTAAAGCCTTTCTTAGCGACTAACCAGGCCCGGCGGTCCGACCAACTCTTCGGCACGCGATAGCTCGCAGTAAAGGTTTTGCAGGGCGTTGGCGAAGTTGCCTTCTCGTCTACCAAAACCGCGTCGCGGAAACGGTAAACGATTCGGATGAGGTTCCGCGTTACGCCGTCACGGTGGTCGATCGTGCGCCGAAGCCCGCGCTCGATGGCTCCGCCTTCGCTTTCGGGCGTGCTGATCGTAGCGCCCTAATCGGTCTAGCGGCGTCCATTGGCCCACTGAACTCGACGAGCTGACAGTTCTCCTGTAACCAAACTCTGATCGCTGGCGCCAAAACCGGAGAGCTGCTGCAAAGGTCGCTCATCTTGATCAACCACGCGTTTTTTTGAGGATCGTCCGCTTTCCAGCCTTTCTCGGAAAACTCGACTATTGATCCGTCTTTATGTCGCCATCTGAATAGAAAAATCATGAGCACTACCTGTTAACTTTTCGGAGGGGCACGCAACGAACAATTATAAAGAGTTAACTAGAACTCCGGTATCAGGTTTCTGTCTGAAAGAGGGATCAGGTGCCACAAATGTGCTGATCCATAAATGGCACCGTTAACTGGGACTGTTTTTACAGATGAGAAGGCCTTGGAAAATCGTCTCTGAGCTAAGGGCTTATGGCACCTTGAATGTGGCAGGAGATCGAAGTTAGCGAGAGTGCCCGAGCCGAAACGCCAGGTTTTGACCTATTGTTCGCCAATCGGAAACAGCCGACCAGCGAACAACCGGCGGCCACCTTCCAGAGTTCGCCGAACTCATAGCCAATCCGAAAGCACGGTTTCCTGGTCATCGGATAGCGGAGCACTTGGCTCTGCATTGTTAACAATCTTACTTGATGGGCGGACAAGTTCGCTTCAAAGAGCCCCCGACATCGTGGTTACTGGGTTCTGCGAGGTGATCAGAGCCGCAGGTCATCTCTCCTATTGAGTGTGTTCGCCCATCCAGCCCGCTCTGGATTGAAGGTTCCGACTCAAAATCGAAACTGCAGCAGAGGACAAAATGTTGGTGACCACAATCGCTAGACAAGACGAACTCAGGATATAGCCTCAGCTAGAGATCTGCACAATGAGCCAATTTCTTTACGTCCAATTTAAGATTAACCCAAAAGGGTTTTTGGCGAAACCCAGCGGTGACGAGACGGTCACAATCGAGCTTCCAGCAAAGCATGTTGCCGACTGGAAGCTGGAACGGCCTCATCTAAAGTTTTCTGACCAAGAAGTCGCGATTGAATTAACCCAACCAGTGGCTATAGATCTCATCGCTAATAGCCGCGAAGAACAAGACGTTTAGATTCGGACAGTCGGATACAGAAAGGCGAGACGAACGCGCCTGTCGGGCGATGAGCTCCAGGCAGGCGCGGAAAATACGATACAACCGTGACAACCGTGCTG
>JAFAVN010000188.1 GCA_019242435.1 Verrucomicrobiota bacterium
AAACAATCGATTCAACCTTTCCTGAAAAAGGTTGGTATCGAATCGGGAACGATGTAATGAGACTCTGAGGGCTGCTTTCAAAAGCTGATTCGCAGATTACACCGATTTCCGCAGATTTAGAAGCTTTCCATGCCAACGTACTCGCTACTTAACTTCACCCCAGCTGACGACTATGTGCATAGACAAAAATCTGCGTAGTTTTGTGGATTGTTTTGTTTTCAGGGCAGCTAAGCGGAGGCTTAATTCGACGACAGCGGCGCGCCAATTTCTATCTTTTGCTGCGGCCACCTACCTTTTTCTCCACTCCGGTTCTATCGCCTCCGCCACCAGTCGAACTTTACAAGAAGCTAACCAGCACAAGATCTTGCTTTTAACCGAAGGCTCAGAACCAAAAACCCTGGACCCGCAATTATCGCAAGGCGTAACCGAGCACCATATCATCTGTGGTTTGATGGTTGGCTTAGTCGAGAACGACGAGTACGACCAATCAAAGCAAGTACCCGGTTTATCCGATCATTGGGAGCACAACGACGATTACTCGACGTGGACATTTCATATCAGGGACAACGCGAGATGGTCGAACGGTGATTTCGTTACTGCGCAGGATTTTGTTAATTCTTACCGGCGAATGCTCACCGCGAGTCTCGGAGCGGCATACTCCGATGCTCTCTTCATAATGAAGGGAGCCAAAGACTACTACGACGGAACTTTGAAGGATTTCGATCAGGTCGGGGTGCACTCGCTCGATCCGCACACTCTAAAGATTGAGCTGATCGGACCTACTCCCTACTTTCTTTCCGCAATCCTTCATACTGCCTGGTATCCGGTCTATCTTCCTACTATTCTGAAGTTTGGTAAAATCGACGATCGGGACACTAAATGGACTCTGCCGGGAAATTATGTCGGGACCGGCCCGTTCATTCTTAAAGTCTGGCGCCAGAACGACGTAATCGAAATGGTGCGCAATCCTCTGTATTGGGATGCCGCGACCGTCAAACTGAACGGTATTAACTTTTACTCGATCGAGAACGCGGATACCGCCGACAGGGCGTTCCTGGCAGGGCAACTGCACAAGACGTTAGATGTTCCTTTAGACAAAATCGCCTATTACCGGCGAGAACATCCAGAACTCATCCGCATCGATCCGTATGAAGGGGTCTATTTCTACCGTCTCAACATTGCGCGGAAGCCGTTGGATAATCCAAAAGTGCGATTGGCCCTGAATCTGGCAGTAAATCGAGATCAAATCGTTACCGACATCACCAGGGGAAAACAGCATCCCGCGACGGGTTTTACTCCCCCGGGCATGGAAGGTTATGCGCCACTCGATCAGATCCACTATGACCCGGAGCAAGCTCGCAGGCTACTTGCCGAAGCCGGTTACCCGAACGGAAGGGGATTCCCAAAATTTAATATCTTGATCAACACTTACCAGGCGCACCGCGTGATCGCGGAAGCGGTCCAGCAAATGTGGAAGCAAGAGCTGAACATTGATGTCGGTATCGAGAACCAGGAATGGAAGGTGTATTTGGAAAGCCAGAACCAGATGAATTATGATATCTCGCGTTCAGCCTGGATCGGCGACTTCATGGATCCGGTCACTTTTTTGTCCATGTGGCAAACGGGAGACGGAAATAACGATACGCACTGGAGCAATCCGACTTACGATCAATTGCTAGATCAAGCTGCCCACACCGCCGATCCAGTTAAGCGATTCGATATTCTTCACAATGCCGAACGACTCTTTCTCAGTGAGCCGCCCGTAGTCTTGTTCTATTGGTATACGCATGTCTACTTACTCGATCCCAGCGTGAAGAACTGGTATCCGCTGGCTCTCGATGATCACAACTACAAATATATTGATCTGCAAACCGAGGAGAGTGGCTCGGCTCCGAAATGATTAAGATAATCGTTGGTCGTCTCCTGCAATTGATCCCGGTACTCTGGATCTTGCTGACGCTCACCTTCTTTCTTTCTAAAGCTGCGCCGGGTGGGCCTTTCAGCGCGGAAAGGGAGGCAACGCCCGAGGTCATTCAAAAACTGAACGAATACTACGGACTGAATAAGCCCCTTTGGCAGCAATACCTTAGCTACATCGAAAAAGTAGCGCGGCTCGATTTCGGTCCTTCTTACAGCTATCCGACCGAAAGCGTAAACGAGGTAATCCTGCGGGCGTTTCCGATTTCACTGCAGATCGGCACACTTGCACTTGGTATCGCTTTGGCGGTGGGGGTAACGGCTGGGACCACGGCAGCAGTGAACAAAAACAAGATTCTGGACTACGTGCCGATGTCTCTGGCGATGGCCGGAATCTGCATTCCGACCTTTGTTATGGGACCTCTGCTGGCTCAGTTTTTCGGGCTCACTCTAAAGCTGGCTCCCGTCAGCGGCTGGTACGGTCTTGATTATACACCCTTCCCGCCCGTGGCGATGCCGGCCGTTACTCTCGGACTGTTTTATGCCGCATATGTAGCCAGATTGACTCGAGGCGGAATGCTTGATGTCTTGAACCAGGATTTCATCCGTACCGCCCGAGCGAAGGGGGTTCCCGGTTATCAGATTATTCTCAAACATGCCATGCGCGGAGGCTTGCTCCCGGTGGTTTCCTTTTTGGGGCCGGCATTCGCGGGCTTAATTACCGGCTCTTTTGTTGTAGAAAAAGTTTTTAACGTACCAGGTTTGGGTCAAGAATTTATCAAGTCCGTCTTTAACCGGGATTATCCACTGATCTTCGGTACCGTGGTATTTTACGGAGCATTGATTGTTTTCTTCAATCTGGTTTCCGATGTGCTCCAGATGGCGATGGATCCTCGTTCCCGTCGATAACTGCTAAATGGCTAGCGCACCAACTACCACTGCTGAATTTGGAACCGGACAAGAGCTCGTTCGCGGTTCTTCTCTGTGGAGCGATGCTTGGTTCCGGCTTAAAAAGAATCACTTGGCACTGTTCGGCCTCGGATTTTTCCTGTTCATGACTTGCATCTGTCTGCTCGGTCCGTTCTTTACCGGTTATCGCTACGAGGATACGGATCTGCCTCTGAAGGCCAGTCCGCCGCTGGACAAGGTTATTTCTCGGATTGAACACTTCAAGAACGGCGAGATGAAGAAAGAATTCCTCGCTCTCAGTAACGTTGAGGATGAATTTCTGGATCTACCCAGACCGGAACGCAAAACGATCCTAGCCAAGCTCGCCAAGGGTGAGCAATATACCACCAGCGCCGCCGCCACGGTGATTCCCGGGGGAATGGCTGGGAAGAACATCACCTATGAGCCGTCGCCCGAACGTCACTTGTTCGGCACCGATCCATTGGGTCGCGATTTGCTTACGC
>JAFAVN010000233.1 GCA_019242435.1 Verrucomicrobiota bacterium
TCGCATCCGTTTTTCCTCCGATTCGCGCTACCAACTTGCATCGGAAGCAGTTGATAACCGATGGGTTGGTCCAAAGCCGCCTGGTCACTCGAGCGCAGGTAAGCTCGGCCGGATCTGTTAAGAGATCCACAGCGGATCGTTTCCGCACCCAAAAACGCGATTATTGTCCAGTCCCCGCGCAGCCGCACGTTCGCGCCGGTTTCTAGGCGCTAGTTTCGAACAGCGCGAACGAGCGAGTGTTGGGCCGGCTTCAGGCCACGGCACGGGAGATTTTCCAATGTGCGGCCGCCTCTGCAGGCAGTACGCGAAGAGTTGCAAATATCTTCACCATCCTTTCACGCGCCTTGAAGAAGCTTCCGCTTCCGACGGATTCGCCAGACGCGCCGAGGCTAACAACGCTCATGTCGGCCCATGAACTCAGGGCCGCCCTGCAAGCTCGAGGGTGCGAGGTCAGGAGGTCGAGCGACTGGATGCACCGAGCCCATTGCCGCCGCCAGAAACATTCAGGCCGTTGGTCGACGGCCGCTTATCTGCTCTGCCGGGCCGCGGCAATCGCTCGCCTAGCGTACCAGTAGGTCCAGGCGGTGAGCGCGCCAATCGACGAAAAGTCCATGATCGGCCTCACTAATAGGCATTGCTCGACCGTGAGAACGAAGGCCAATACGTAGGAGATCGCGGCTTCTACGACCAGGCTCGTCCCCCAGGCAAGCGTCATGATCATCATCGCGCGCCGAAACGCGGGCCTGTCCCGCATCGCTTCAAATGACGCGACCTCGGCGAACGAGCGCCTTTTGATCGTGGCGCGGGCGAGTTGGTAGATCAAGGGCTTTCCAATAGCCGCCGAGGCCAGAAAGACAAAACCGATTGTGGTTTTGGCGAGCTGTCCGCGCAGTTGCAGGAAGCGTACGCCACCTCCGGCGACACCGAGAACGAAGGCAAGTAACGACAGGACGATACCGACAAGGGCGAGAATCGATATCGAGTCGATTCGGCGGGTGCGCGCGAATCCGATGAGGATGCCTGCCAATCCGATAATTATCAAAGCTATCGGCGGCACCGACGCGATCAACAGTGCGCGAAAGTTTCCGACCGATGACTTGGCGATCGTGTAGATCAAGAACGGCAGCGCCCAAGTGACGAGAAGCACGAGTCCGATGCCGCTCCAGCGCGCCCAGATCCAGACCTTGTTGAGACGTTCTTGCGTTTTCAACGTAACCATTGGAGCCACAAACAGCGACTACTGCGAACGCTCCCCGCGCGCCTGGCATTCGATGCCGCCGTCGATATAGAGAATCTGTCCCGTCATCTGGGAGTTACCTGCACTAACACACCAGAAAAGCGCGGCCGCAGCTTCTTCGGGACGGCCTGGGTAGGCTCCGCGCAATGGCACGAGCCGCCCCATCGCAGCGCTCCAGTTCGGATCCGACAGGATGGGTGCGGCTCCCGGCGTGTCGAAAACACCAAATGAAATCACATTCAACACAATCCCCGCGCCGGCCCACTCGGGTTTGGGCGCCGCTCTTCGGCACCAAAGCTGCAAGGCGTACTTGGCGGTACCGTAAAGATTCAAAGCCGCCTGCGCATCGGGCGGCGGCGCATCCGCCGAATGGATTTCGCCTCGCTACCATCGCATCCCGCGCGGCGGAGACCGCCGCGGCTTCGTCCTTATTCAAACAAGCTTCGACAAGCGTTGAAATGGGAGACTGCAACGCAGCGACGGAGGACACCGCCACGGCACGAGGCGCGGAACTAGCCTGAAGAAGCGGCCGTAACCCCTCGAGCGTAGCGACGGCGCCGAAGAAGTTGAGCGAGAGGCTGGTTTCCGGCGGGCCGCCGCCGGCGTTTGCAACGATGGCGTCGATCCGGCCTTTGGACAGGCGCGACACCCCGTCGACCAAGGCCGCGCGTCCTTTGGCAGTCGTCAAATCCGCGATGACATCCGCATCGTGGAGGTCGCAAGCGATGACCCGGCCGCCGCGCTCGCGACAATAGCGAGCCGTCGCTGCTCCGATGCCAGACGCCGCTCCGGTGATGACGTAGGTTCGATCGATGGGTTTCGATCGTTGGACGCGCGACCTGGTGGCGTCAGGTGAATGATCATTTACCACGAGGGTCACTTATAGTAAATGATCATTTACTTGTCAAGCCGGGTTGTGTATAGCTCTTTAGAATGTCCAACCCGCGCAATTCCCCACCAGCAGCTTCCGCAACCTCGGTGTCACGAAATCGCGCGGCTAAATCCGGAGCCCCTGCTTCCACCCCCGAGCGGATCCTGACATCAGCCGAGCGACTCTTCGCTCAACGTGGTTTCGATGGGGTGACGATGCCGATGTTGGCCGCCGCGAGCGGCATCACGGCCGGCGCGATCTACAAGCACTTCGAAAGCAAGTCCGATCTGTTCTTCAAGGTGGTTCAGCGCATGGTTCAATCGGTCCCTATACCCACGGCTGAAGGCGAATCTGACCCGACCCTGCTGCCGCGCATCGTGGCAACCTATACCACGCAAAAGGCCAAGCTGCTTCGCCAACTCGCGGTCGAAATTCACTATACCTCTGTCAAACATCCGAAAGTGCGCCAAGTGTTGAGGCGGTCTCTTGATCATAACATCGAGCAAATTCGCGATGGCATCCTGGCCATGCAGCGCGCCGGCAAACTCGACCAGACCATCGATCCTGAATCACTGGCCTGCGTAATCATGGTGTTCGTCATGGGGTTGATGCACATGGAGACCCTCCTTCCGCACCTGGTCGGCGACGCCAAATGGCATGATTTTGTGCAAGACCGAGCGGCGGCGCTAATGGGGATGCCTGACTCGGGGTCCAGCCGGTTTGGCGAAGGATCGCGACAGTGATCGCCTCGCTTTTTGGAAAAACAGTTGCTAGTCGGAAGCATTTGTTGAATGGATTATGCCAAGATAGTCGCGCGGCATGATACAGGAGCCATCGCAGCAGATTGCCGACCGCGCGATCATGGCGCGCGTGGTTCAGGGAGACCAAAGCGCCTTCCGCGCATTGTATGACCGTCTGGCCGATCCGCTTTATTCGTTAGCATGTAAAATGCTCGGGGATGAAGTCGAGGCGCAGGATGCGATGCAGGATGTTTTCGTGCAAATGTGGCGGCGCGCCGGCAGTTATGATCCAGAACAGAGCAGCGTTTTCACCTGGGCTATCTTGCTTACACGCAGCCGCATTATCGATCGTTTGCGCGCGCGGGGCCGGCGATTGCGCGTGGTGGCGGCTTCGGCTGACCAAGAGGATATTCCAATTACGGCAGGGGATGCATCTGTGGCGGAGAGCGCAGCGGACATCTCCAGCAGGAATGAAAGCGCGATGCGGGTGCGAACGATAATGGCGAATTTGCCGGCCGAGCAGCGAGAAGCCATTGAGCTTGCTTTTTTTGGCGATCTTACCCATCACGAAGTCGCTGAGCGTCTTGGTGAACCGCTGGGCACTGTTAAAGCGAGGATTCGTCGCGGCCTCTTGAAGTTGCGCGAGCGGATGGAAACATGATTCCTGAAGAACAACAGGACCAGGCGGCACTCTACGCGCTTGGGCTATTGGAGCCGGACGAGGCCGCTGCCTTCGAATCGCAATTAAGTGCGAACGCCGAATTGCGCGATATGACCCGCGAACTGCGCGAAGCAGCCGGCAGCGTCGCGTTCACGGCTCCGTTGCGGACGCCGCCCGCGTCGTTGAAGGAACGCATCATGCGCGAAATCGCGAACGAAGCGGCAGAGCGGAAAGTGGTGCCATTGCAACGCCGTCCACTTGGTTGGGTACCGTGGGCAATCGCAGCAGCCTTAGCCATCTTTTGCGGACTGCTCGCTGTCGATCGCATACGGCTGAAGCGCCAGCTGGCCGCCCTACGCGGTGTCGACCAGCTAATGCAGACAACATTTTTCACTCTCGCGCCTTCTGCGCCCGCTCCAGCCGACGCGAAGGCGACGGTGGCTTGGGAACCTGGCAACCAAAGCGGCGTGATTCGCATTAGCAACCTTCCCGCTCCGCAACCGGGCAAGGATTACCAGTTGTGGGCAGTCGATACCGAGCACAAAGATCCGATCAGTGCAGGCATTATCCGGGTGGACAAAAATGGTGGCGCGCAAGTTAGATTCAAACCGGTTGAGAACGCGCAGCACGTGAAAGCGTTTGCGATCAGTTTGGAACGAGAAGGTGGGGTCCAGAAAAAGGAAGGACCAATCCTATTCGTCGGGAGTTCCTAATAAGATCAATGATCGTCTCTTGTTCAGAAGCGCCGTGGCACTTGGGAAACGCCCTGGATGATAGCGGAAAGCAGAACCTTAAAATAGGGTTCGAGTCGCTCCCCGAGCTCTTATCTTGCGAATGCTAAGTTCCAACCGCAGCGTGACTGTCCCGCTTGGCGACCGTTCCTATCGGGTCGTGATCGGGCAAGGCCTTATTGACCAGCTCGGGGCATTACTGCGTCGAGCTAACCTGGAAGGAACAGTTGCCCTGATCACCGATGATCGGGTGCAACCTTTGTACGCATCTCGAGCGACGTCGTCTCTAACCCAAGCCGGCTATAAGACCAGCCTCCACGTTGTGCCGCACGGAGAACGCTCAAAGTCGTTTACGGCAGCAGAGCAACTCTGTGAAAGCCTCAGCCGGGCCGGCATCGACCGATCCAGTGTGGCAATCGCGCTCGGAGGCGGAGTAATTGGTGATCTCGCGGGGTTTGTGGCATCGATTTTTGCTCGAGGTATCTCATACGTCCAAGTGCCTACGACGGTTATGGCGCAGGTCGACAGTTCGGTCGGCGGCAAAACCGCCGTCAACTTGCAACTCGGCAAGAACTTGGTGGGAACTTTCCATCAACCGTTGCTGGTAATCATCGATCCAGACTCGCTGCAGAGCCTTGGCAGACGAGAGAAGAACGAGGGACTCGCCGAAGTCATAAAATACGGCGTCATAGCGGATCGAACATTACTGGATGATCTGCACTCGGCGTTCGAGCACCGGTTGAACCAGGTCATTGAACGGTGTGTCGCGATCAAAGCTGAAATCGTGGCGAATGATGAGCAGGAGCGGTCCGGCAAACGCGAACTGTTGAATTTTGGGCATACCCTCGGGCATGCGATCGAAGCGGCAGCCGGCTACGGCAGACTGCTTCATGGGGAAGCAATCAGTCTCGGGATGCGGGCGGCAGCCTGGTTGTCTACGCAAAAAGCGGGTCTCGCAGTCAGCGAGTACGAAAGACTGATCAGGCTTTTGCGGGAATTCGAACTCCCGGTGACAGTCCCTCCAGATCTGCTATCCCGAGATATCATGGAACGAGTCTTTGCCGATAAGAAATTTCGAGCGGGCCAGATTCGATTTGTTCTAACCTCCGGTTTTGGGACGGCCTTCGTTTCGGAAAAAATCACGCGCGCAGATCTTGAATCTGCAGTCGAATCGTTGCGAGAATTATCAATGTGACTCGAACCGAAGCTTGGATCGCGCTGAATATGATCGCGCATGTAGGCCCGGTCCGGGTACGAAAGCTTCTCGAAAGATTTGGTGAGCCGCAACACGTTCTCCAAGCAAATCGCTCAGAACTCGAGCGAGTCGATAACCTTCCCAGGAATACGATCGAAGCCCTTTTGAACTGGGAAAATGAACTGGACCTGACAAACGAGCTCGACAGAGTGCGTGAGTTTGGGGCCAGCGTCATTACCCAGGATGATCTGATCTATTCCCCGCTGCTCCGGGAGATATACGATCCGCCTTTGGTTCTGTATGTTTGGGGCAAACTGGAAGACCGCGATCACAACGCTTTAGGCATAGTGGGCTCGCGGAGGACAACTCATTATGGGTTGGAATCTGCAAAAAAGCTTTCTTACCAGGTCGCCTATTCTGGGATCACCGTGGTTAGCGGACTGGCCCGCGGTATCGATACGGCGGCCCACCAAGGTGCTCTCGCGGCAAAAGGACGCACGATGGCGGTGCTCGGGACTGGTCTGAATCATCTTTATCCAGTCGAGAATCGCGCGTTGGCGGAGCGGATCGCAGAGTCGGGCGCGGTTATCACCGAATTCCCAATGGATACCACTCCGGACCGGCAAACGTTCCCCATGAGAAATCGGATTATTAGCGGATGGGGATTCGGTCTACTGGTGGTCGAGGCCGGGTTGAACAGCGGGGCGCTGATCAGTGCCTCACAAGCGACAGATCAGGGCCGTAATCTCTATGCGGTCCCCGGCCCTATTGATCGGCCCACTTCTCTCGGTACAAACCATCTGATTCAGCAGGGGGCCAAACTAGTGATCAGCGTGGACGACATTCTTGAAGACCTACAAACGCTTTTTCCAAAACGGCCGCAGCTGACGGTTAGCCGGCCGCCTGAATTAGAGGGAAATCTCTTAAAAATCTACAATGCGATCGGAACCTCCGAGACTTCCATCGACCGAATCATCGATGACTCCGGGTTGGCAGCCAGCCTGGTCACATCGGGTCTTTTGCAGTTGGAGATGCGCCGGTTGGTGAAACAGCTGCCTGGCAAGTTGTTTGTGAAGTTGCTGTAGGCGGGATGAGCTAAATCGACCCTCGACCTGGTTTCTGAGGCTCGCCTGGAAGCCCTCGGTTCGATTCAATCGACCTGGCTGCGGAATCTTCGAGGACGCAGACGATGCTCGTTAGCCGCAAACCTGTTTCATAGTTTCTATATCTACTATACTTTTCAGCAAAACCGTGACATTGCTCCAGCGAAACCTCGAACGTTCGGCCAGGCCATGCGTACTAGTGGAATCCAAAGCTTTTGTCGGAAATCCAGGCTAAAGATTTGCTTGGATTTTAGATGACCGTTACTGTCGCGGTCCGGACACGGCAAAGGGTGTTCCAAATTATCCTTAGCGCAACCATGGGCAAAACTCTCGTTATCGCAGAAAAGCCAAGCGTCGCTTCCGATCTATCGAAGGCTCTCGGCCGATTTGAGAAGAAGGCGGAGTATTTCGAGAACGAGCAATTCGTAATCTCTTCCGCGATCGGTCATCTGGTCGAGCTCTGTCTTCCGGCAGAGATCGATAAGCGGAAAGGCAAATGGAGTTTTCAAAACCTGCCGATTATTCCGGCCGACTTCCAGCTCAAGCCGATACCCAAGACGGAATCCCGATTCAAGCTACTCCGGCGGTTGATGGAACGGAAAGATGTCGATGAGATCGTCAATGCATGCGATGCCGGGAGAGAAGGCGAGCTTATTTTTCGTTACCTGCTCAAGTTGGCGGGCGTAAAAAAACCGTTGCGCCGCCTGTGGCTCCAATCAATGACCGCCGATGCGATTCGGTCAGCATTTGCTCATCTCCGGAGTGACCGGGAGATGATCCCTCTCGCCGAGGCGGCAGTCTGTCGGTCGGAAAGTGACTGGCTGGTCGGGATCAATGCCACCCGCGCAATGACGGCCTTCAATTCGAAAGTTGGGGGATTTCAACTCACTCCGGTCGGTCGGGTACAAACGCCGACACTGGCGATCCTGGTCGAGCGCGAAGAACGTATACGAGCGTTCGAGCCGAAGAATTACTGGGAAGTTCTAGCAGACTTCGACGTGTCCGCCGGCCGATACCGAGGCCGCTGGTTGGATGAGAGTTTTGAGAAGAACAGCGACGAAACACGTCGGCCTGAACGGATTTGGACCGTAGAACGTGCTAACGAGATTCGGGACAAGGTGTTCGGTAAACCCGGATCGATCAGCGAGGAGAAAAAAGCGACAAGCCAAGCGCCTCCGTTGCTCTACGACCTTACCTCGCTCCAGCGGGAGGCTAACGCCCGATTCGGTTTTTCAGCAGGGCGGACCCTACAGATTGCCCAGCAACTGTACGAGCGGTACAAGGTGATTACTTATCCGCGAACTGATTCCAGGTATCTTCCGGAAGACTACCTCTTAACTGCCAGTAGTACTCTCGGCAAATTGACCGATGCGGCGTTTGCTCCGGCAGCGCAGAAGGTCTTGCAAAATGGCTGGGTCCGCCCCAGCAAACGGATTTTCAATAACGCCAAGATTACAGATCACAATGCCATCATTCCAACCGGCCAACAGGCAAAGAACCTGGACGAAGCGCAACAGAAGCTGTTCGACATGCTAGCACGGCGGTTTATTGCGGTGTTCTATCCGTCAGCTGAGTTCGAGGTGACCACCAGAATCACCCGGGTGGAGGGGGAGGCATTCAAGACAGAAGGGAAAGTAATCAAGGAATCGGGCTGGCTGGAGGTCTATGGTCGCCATGCGCCGGCAGGTGAGCAAAGCGACTCACTGGTAGCGATCCGAGATGGGGAAGAAGCTTCGACGGCAGAGGCCGAGGTTAAAGAGAACCAGACGAAGCCGCCTGCCCGGTACACGGAGGCGACGTTGCTGTCCGCCATGGAAAGCGCCGGTAAACTGGTCGACGACGAAGATTTGCGCGAGGCGATGTCCGCTAAGGGACTCGGTACACCGGCGACCAGGGCGGCAATCATCGAAGGCTTAATCCACGACGGCTATATCAATCGAGAGAACCGAGAGCTGATTGCTACCGCCAAAGGTATCTCCTTAATCACCCTGCTGCGCGGAATCGGGATCGAGCTGTTATCCTCGCCGGAGCTCACAGGCGAATGGGAATATAAACTGAAGCAGATGGAACATGGCGAACTCGATCGCCCCGCGTTCATGACTCAAATCAAGCAGTTGACGCGCGAAATCGTTGATAAAGCGAAGGATTTCGAGAGCGACGTCGTGGAAGGCAACTACGCTACTTTGAATGTCCGCTGCCCCAACTGCGGATCCGCCACGTTGAAAGAAGATTATCGCACTTATCAGTGCGAAAATTGCGGATACCGGTTGTTTAAAAATCTGGCCAGCCGCGGACTCAGCGCCCAAGAGGTAACCACTCTGATCAAAGAGCGGAAGGTGGGACCCCTGGAAGGTTTCCGCAGCAAGACCGGGCGGCCATTTTCTGCTCTCGTGGTCTTAAACGAAGAGAATAAGCCGCAGTTCGCTTTTGAGAATAACACCTCTCCGACCAATGTGCAGGTAGACGAGAAAACACACGTGGCCATGGGGCCATGCCAGGTGTGTCATGCCGGCCAGGTGTTCGATGTGGGTTCGGCCTATGTGTGCGAAAACGTGTCTAAGGGATCTTGCAAGTTCAAAATGAGCAAGACGATTCTCCAGCGAGAGATCCCTCCGGAGCAAATGCAAAAGCTGCTCAGGCAAGGGAGAAGCGACCTTCTGCGCCGGTTTATTTCGAAGAAAGGCAGACCGTTTGATGCGGTGCTTACATT
>JAFAVN010000594.1 GCA_019242435.1 Verrucomicrobiota bacterium
GATGCGGAGTCGTTGCCAGACGCTGTTGGATCAGATCGGTGGCAGCCCTGCTCGGCTCTGGCAATGGACGGATATCTTAGCGACACCAACGCCGAGCCCTACCTCATCCCCTGCACCGTCACCGATAGCGTCTCCGTCAGGTAGCCCCAATAGCCTAACCAGTTCCAGCCCAACACCAACTATCTCTCCTTCTCTAGGCCCCACCAGCACGCCAACCCCCAGCTCTACTGCTCCTATCCCCACTGCCTCCCTGAAATCTCCCACTCCCAAGCACCATCAAGGAGAATCTAATTCGAACGGTGATTGATCCGGCCGGCCCAAAGTTCAATGTCCGCGTTCTCCGCCTTCCCGCGGTGTCCTCGACAATCGGGTCGTAGTTCACTAGGTTAATAATAAAGATGGCCACTTGCCGGTTCGCGTTTGCGGTTCATGTGCTAACGGTTCTTGCTCAGCACAAGACGAGATGTTCGTCGTCGGCCAGTTTGGCGCGTACCGTGAATACCAACCCGGTGGTCATTCGGCGCCTGCTGGTCGACCTGCAGAATGCCGGTCTAATTCGCACCTTACGCGGACCTCAAGGCGGAGCTGTCCTTGCCAAACGGCCGGAAAAAATCTCGCTCCGCCAAGTGCATTCCGCGGTAGAATCACCGGAACTTTTTGGTCGCCACCCGAACCCTCCATCCAAGGAGTGCCCTGTCGGGCAGAAAATCGAAAGCGTTTTAGGCTATGTGGAATCAAGAGCAGCTCGGTCCCTCTCTCGCGAGCTGCAAGCCATCTCGCTAGCGGATATTGTTCGCCGGGTCCAGCGGACTTGATTTGTAATAAATACAGTTACATATTACTCAACCTCTCAGGAGGAGGTTCGTTAAAATGTTGACCAACTATTTTATCGCTCCGGCTTTGGCTTCTGGGGAAAATAACCGCGACGAACCCGTTGTCGGGCAAGCCAACCAAGGCACGGATGATTCTTTGCTCGACAGCTATTCTCATACGGTCAGTTCAGTGGTCAGCCGGGTTGCGCCTGCCGTAGTAAATATCCACGTCAAAACCGCTAACCGCGGCCGGCGTGGTGAAGGTAACGGCAGCGGTTTCTTTGTTACGCCGGACGGCTTTGTTCTAACCAATAGCCACGTGGTGCACGGTGCTGAACAAATCGAAGTGACTTTGGCTGACGCCCGGACGATGCCGGCAAAAATAGTCGGAGAAGATCCGGAGACTGATATCGCTATTTTACGCATTGGTGCCAACCAGCTAACCAGCTTGCCATTTGCTGACTCCAAGAAATTGCGGGTTGGCCAGATCGCGATCGCGATCGGGAATCCATATGGCTTCCAGCAATCGGTTACAGCGGGAGTGGTCAGTGCGCTTGGCCGCTCGATGCGGGCTGAATCAGGTCGCCTGATGGACGATATTTTGCAGACTGACGCCGCCCTCAACCCAGGCAATTCAGGCGGGCCATTAGTCAACTCCAGAGGTGAGGTAATTGGAGTTAACACTGCGGTCATCCTACCCGCACAAGGTCTCTGCTTTGCGATTGCATCGAATACCGCTCAGCTCGTGGCAGGTTGGCTCATTAAAGACGGAAAGATCCGCCGAAGTTACCTTGGGCTTGCCGGGCAGAATATTAAACTGCACCCACGCATCGTCCGTTTCCATCGGCTTGCCCAGGAATCTGGTGTGTCGATCGCCGGCCTTGAACCGGACGGCCCGGCCGATAGCTCCGGACTCCAAGAAGGTGATATCGTGATTTCCTTCAAGGGAAGTCCGATCGCGTCTATCGATGATCTGCACCGGTTGCTTGTGGGAGAAGAGATCGGAAAGCGCTCGGTCCTTACGGTATTGCGTGGTCCGGAAATGATCGATTTCATGCTCACACCCCAGGAGCTGCCGCGGATTTAAATCGCGGTAAGGGGAACTTCGTGCTCGTACCACTCCTTGGGGTATTGGAGTATTGGACTATTGGAAGCGTTAGGCCGGTTTCGTTCTCGTCCCTCGAAAGGGGCACATGGACACAGCAAACCGAGCGTCCAAAGAATTCATCCAATGGATGGCGTCTACGCTGTCCACCTCGTCCACTCTGTCCATCTTTACCGCTCGATTCTGATTCAGCGTCGCCTGCTGAAAAATCATTGATCAGAATCGATCCTCATCCAAGAGTTGCGCTTATGACAATCTCGATTGGTTCTGACCACGCCGGCTTTCGTTACAAAGAGAAAATCAAAGAGATGCTGACCAAAGAAGGTCACCAGGTTTTGGATTTCGGAACCGACTCCGAAGAACCCTGCGATTATCCGCTTTTTATCAGGCCGGCGGCGGAAGCGGTCGCGCGGGGTCAGGCAGAGCGCGGAATTGTCCTTGGAGGGTCCGGGAACGGTGAGGCCATTACCGCCAATCGAATTCCGGGTATACGCTGCGGACTCTGTTGGAACGAGCAGGTAGCCCGTTGGCACCGGCTACATAACGACGGCAACGTACTTTCTCTCGGGCAGCGAACTATCTCCGAAGAAGAAGCATTGGCAATCGTCAAAGTATGGCTGGAAACACCGTTTGAAGGCGGACGGCACGTGCGCCGAATTTATTTGATTGATCACCCCGAAGCAGCGGTGGCCTCCTAGCTTGTAAATGAGTTTTGAACAGCAAATCCGAGCGGCAGAAGGGTACTTGGAGCTCGGCATGTATAACGAAGCCCTGCTGGAACTGGATCAGATCTTACCGGCTGATCAAGATCGCCTTGAGAGTTTACGGATGCGTGTCCAGGTCCTCCTTCAGATTCGAGACTGGAAAACCGGTCTCAAGCTAAGCTTACGCGCCGCCGATCTGTTTCCCCAGGAGAGTTACGGCTTCATTCATGCCGCCTTTTGCCTGCACGAAATGGGCCAGACGCAAGAAGCCAAGGAAAAATTATTGGGCGGACCTCCCTCGATGCTCGAGGAACCTATTTATTACTATAACCTTGGATGCTACGAAACCGTGTTAGGCAACTTGGATCAGGCTAAAGCCTACTTGCGCGCGAGCTTCCGTCTTAATAAAGGCTTCCGGGAAATCGCCCGTCAGGATCCCGATCTCGCCCCGATTCGTGACGAACTCTGAACCGCTTACGGTTCATAGTTCACCGTTCGCAGTTCACGGTTCCCGGTTTCAATGAGATCTATGACGCCAATTTGACCTATCTAACCGATTTGACCTATCTAACCGATTTGACCTGTCCGATCCACCGCCCAGCGCTCCCAACTGTAAACTGCGAACCGTGAATCAGCACCTGTGGACGCATCCCGCCTGACCGCTTTTTTTGAAGAAAACTTCACCAGGTACGACGAGCTGGGTGCTTCAGTCTGCATCTGGCATCAAGGCGAAATTGGGTTGTCGCTCGGCGGTGGGTTCTGGGATCGGCAAAAAAACCGAAAATGGACAACCGAGACTCCGGTTCTAATCTGGTCCGCCACGAAAGCCTTGGCTTCCACCTGCCTGCTGCATCTTTGTGATCGCGAAAACATCACGCTGTCTCGCCATGTTGCCGAGTTTTGGCCGGAATACGCGAAGAACGGGAAAGCTGAAACTACGTTGTCTCACATTCTTTCACATCAAGCTGGTCAACCTGCATTGCGAGAAGCCGATGTAAAAGTTTTGGACCACGAAGAAGTAGCGCGCGTTCTGGAAAGGCAGGAGCCGTTTTGGCAGCCGGGCGCATTTCACGGGTATCACGCCAGAACCTATGGATTCCTGGTGGACGAACTCATCCGGCGCATCGCGGGCATTCACGTTGGCCAATATTTTCGAGATATTTTCGGGAACCCCCTCAGGCTCGATCTGTGGATCGGAATACCTCGGGAACTGGCCGAGGATGTCGCGCCTATCCAGGCGCCGCGTAAGGCTAACGACCGGCCTGAAGAAGAACCATTCTATAAAGCCCTCGCCGATCCCGCTTCTCTCACTCGGCAAGCGTTTTCAACACCGGTAGGGCTCCCGGCTCCTTCCCAGATGAATCGATTGGAAGTTCGTACTCATGTTCTGCCGTCTTTCGGCGGGATTGGGACTGCAGAATCGTTGGCCAAATTTTATTATCGAACGTTTTGCGAGCCCAACTACTTCAGCCGCGAACGGATTCAGCAGATCTCGGCAACCGTTGCATCCGGTATTGATCAGATACTGAAGATACCTACCGCGTTCTCGAGCGGTTTCATGAAAGATCCGGTTGCCGACAATGGCGATAAGTTAAGGCAGCTGTTCGGACCTTCCGCGTCCGCCTTCGGCCAACCGGGGGCCGGTGGCAGCCACGCGTTTGCCGATCCAGAAAACGAAATGGCGTTTGCGTATGTTATGAACCAGATGGAACCAGGAGTATTCCCCAACCCGAAGTCATTAAGGCTCGTCCGGTCGGCATATGATCAACGCGTTTAGCACGACTTTTTCGATCGAAACTCGCGGGATTGGAACCTACGAGATCACCGGTAAGATCCGGGATCTCGTCGCTGCATCGGGCGTCAAAACGGGTGTGGCGACCATCTTGGTGAAACATACCAGTGCTAGCTTGCTCTTCTTTGAAAATGCGGATCCGACGGCGCGGAGAGATCTTGAGGAATTTCTTCGCCGGTTAGTGCCGGAAAGCATTAGCTATTTTTCCCATACCCTCGAGGGACCCGACGACATGCCTAGCCATATTCGCATGGCGTTGACCCGGACTTCTGAAAGCGTTCCGGTGCTGGACGGCTCTCTGCAGCTGGGGACCTGGCAGGGCTTGTTCTTGTATGAACATCGCCGCCATCCCGCCCAAAGAACAGTCGCGGTGAGTGTATTGGGAGAGGTCGAATGAGTTCAATACCAACGGATCCTACGATCATCCTTTCCGATCTGCACCTTGGGCATCGCGCCTCCAAAATTCATGATCCGGCTCAACTCTCACCAATCCTGAAGGAGGCTGGCACGGTGATTTTCAACGGCGATACCGCCGAGATGAGGACATCGGCCGATCGCCCGATTGGGCGCCGGTTAGCCGCCGACCTTGCCCGAGTTTGTCATTCTATCGGCTGCCGAAGTATATTTATTAACGGGAACCACGACCCGGTTATCTCAAGGATCGATCACCTGGATTTGATGGGCGGTCGTGCGTTGGTTACTCACGGTGACATCTTATTCCTGGGGGTCGCTCCCTGGAGTAAGAAAGCGCTGGCCTACCGGAAGATCCATTTGCGAGCTCTGGCTCACCTTGGGCCCGATGCGCTAATGAACTTTGAGAAACGGCTCCTGGCCACAAAGCGGACTTCAATTAAGTTACAGCTGCTGGAACATGTGGTTAGTCGCTCAGGAACGATCCCCCCAGGCATCCGCCTTTTACTGCACCAGCTTTGGCCGCCGCACCGGATTTTCATGATTCTCCAGGCTTGGCTGGAAACGCCGGCCCTGGCAGGGCAGTTAACGGAGTTATTTCGTCCAGCTGCCCGCTATGTCCTTATCGGCCACACTCACTATCCAGGTCACTGGCGACACCGTCAGGTGATTGTCATTAACACCGGAAGCTTTGTTTTGCATTTCGGCGCTCTCGCCGCCGTCATCGACGGCGCCTCAATCAAAATCCGCAAGGTACAGGAACAAAAGGGTAGTTTTGTTCTTGGTAAAACGGTGGCTCAGTTTCGCGAACCGCAGACCGTCGCGCCAGAGCTCGCCTGAAGCCCGCCCGGAATAGCAAATAGCGGAAGCGGCGTGACGTGACGCACCGCCTTTTGCTCGCCGATACCGCGGTGCTCAATTTGCGAGATCATATCGTCGCGTTCCAAAGCGGCTCCCCCTCCATGCGGTGGGTATAATCTGGCTTCGCCTCTGCTATCTGCTATCTGCTATTCCGTACGGCTCAGGCGACCTCCGACTCGCCAACTTCTGCCATCCTCTGCCGTGCTGATTCTATCAGCTGCGCGTAAGTCACAGATGGTATGTCACCAAAATAATCTTCAAGCATCCGATCACGTCCCTGCTCGTAATCGATCGAGTAAAGCCCGAAACGCGGGGTAAAAG
>JAFAVN010000127.1 GCA_019242435.1 Verrucomicrobiota bacterium
AAAACTTTGCTTTTGACCGAGCGTCTGACCATGCGGTCTCAGCGGCTCCGCGAAATTCGCGAGCCCGATCTTCTGCGGCTGCCCGGAGTTCATCGGCTTTCTTTTCCGCCGCCTTACGAATCTCCTCGGCCTTAGCTCCTGCGGCACTTTTGAAATCGTCTGCAGCAGCTTTCAAATGGTCCTTTGATCTGGCAGCTGCCTCGTCTGAGTCTGGATTCGTTTCCATATTTCTATGTGACTTCACCTTTGTCGAGGGCCGTCACGAACGCTGTCAAAACTGTGATCGCAGACAACGCTGTCAACGGATCTTCGGATACGAACACTTTTCCGGCTTTCAGTTCGAAAAATCAAGAGCCTGGATTTTTCAACGGTTCCGAGTTCCTGGTTCCGAGTTCTGCGTTTCGGCTTCCGACGTTCAACTCCACGTTCAAGGCTCCCAGGTTCGCTATTTATACAGTCGCTCAAAACCGGAACCCGGAACTCGGGACTTGGAACTTATGTCAAATCAAGGTTTATGTCTCCCGAAACACAATTCGGGCCTTGCTCATGTCGTAGAGCGAGATCTCCACCTCCACTTTGTCGCCCGGTATGATCCGGATAAAATTTTTTCGCATTTTCCCGCTGATGTGAGCGAGAACTTTTTGGCCGTTCGGAAGGGCGACGCGGAACATGGTGTTCGGTAGCACTTCAGTAATCGTACCCTGAATTATCAGTGGCTCCTCCTTCGGCATGCGGCAAAGTTGTGGTCACAATTTTCGTTTTTCAAACCGGAAATCGACCCGAACGTCAGGCGAGTTCAGCGAGGCCGAATCGCTCCGGTACATGAAATGTTTTGGCGAAAGTCGGCGACCAAGCTGATAGTTCACGTGGCCGGTTTCTGGGTCGCTCAATCCGGCAAAAATTGAGTCGCCAGCCTGTCGCTGTTGGCTCCCAGTTGCCGAAGCTGCGGAAGGGAATCGCCAAACCGGCAACCCAGCCGTAGGTCAACCGCCCGGCAGCGGTTCGCAATCCGTCGCAGTCCCAGGCGAAATCCTTTCGCAAACCGGTTCGAACGCGGCGGACGAACAGGTCCAGCACCGTATTCAATGGGTTCACCTCGAACTCAAAGTAGCAATCGCCATCGCCGAAAGGGTCGACGAAAACTTCGACAACTTCCTCCTCCCAAAGCGGCCCGTCCCGTTCGGTCAAAGTTGCCCAAGGCTCCGGATCTTGGCACAGAAAAAGCACCAGTAGTTCGCCGGCATGCCAGCCAACTCGCACCTCGGTCCCCCAAAGGGGTGGCCGGCCCGTCAAATTCTCCGACAACAGTAGCCGGGCCGCTCCCGTCCAGGGGCTACGGAGCGCATCGAGCGAAGCGCCGTCCCAGGGGTCGACTACTGGGCAGCGAACTGTCCGGTGTGGATTGGTCCCGCTCGGCGGAGTCACGCCCATCCGCAGCCGTTTCTTAGCGCTGCTTCTTTGTCTCGTCGATCATCGCGCTGAATTGATCGAAGAAATAGGTGGCGTCGTGCGGGCCGGGTGCAGCTTCAGGATGGTATTGGACACTGAAGACGGGATGCTCGCGATGCCGAAGTCCTTCAACGGTGCCATCGTTTAAGTTGATATGCGAAACTTCTACTTCGGGCGGCAGAGAGTCGGGATCAACCGCAAAGCCGTGGTTCTGCGAAGTAATAGCGACCTTACCGCTGGCCAGGTCTTTCACGGGCTGGTTACCCCCTCGGTGACCAAACTTCAGCTTAAAGGTTTTTCCTCCATACGCGAATCCCAGGAGCTGATGACCAAGACAGATCCCGAAGATCGGACAGCGTCCGACCAGTTCCCGGAGTTCTTTGTGGAGATAGGTAAGCGGGGCGGGATCGCCGGGACCGTTGGAAAGAAAGATGCCATCCGGATTCAGGCTCAGCACTTCTTTAGCAGGAGTCGATGCGGGTACCACTTTCACGCCAAATCCTTTTTGGCGCAGCCTCCGTAAGATGTTCGTCTTGATTCCGTAATCGTAAGCAACAATGCGGTGCCGAATCGGCGGCAATGATTTGAAAGCTTGGCCGTTTTCGGTCAGTTCAGCGACCCCTCCAGCTTTCACCAGAGTCCACTCCCGGCTTAAACGGTCATCTGGATCCCATTCAAAAGACTCGGGAGTGGTGACTTCTTTGACATAATCTGACCCCACCATTTCAGGTGCATTTCGAGCGCGCAAAATGACTTCTTCCGGGTCCAGTAATTCGTCGCTCAAACAGGCGCGCATCGCCCCCCGCACTCGCAAATGTTTGGTCAGCGCCCGAGTGTCGACGCCTTGAATACCGCGAATTTTCCAATGCTTCAGATAGTCATCGAGTGTCCCGCCGGCGCGCCAATTGCTCGTAACGGCTGAGAGCTCCCCAACCACGAAACCGCGAACGTGAGGCTCTTTGCTTTCGTTATCGAGATCGTTCGTGCCGTAATTGCCAATCAAAGGATAAGTCATGGTGACGATCTGCCCGCGGTAGGAGGGATCGGTCAATACCTCCTGGTAACCCGTCATTGATGTGTTAAAGCAGATCTCGCCCACAGTGGTACCGGATGCCCCAAACGGTTCGCCTCGAAAAATCCGGCCGTCCTCGAGAGCGATTAAAGCCTCCTTCATTTTCGGGCCAAATATGGGGGTGAACGGCTGGTGTTCCAAGTGGAATTCTGAACGGATCGCGAGCATGCGATTCCTCAAGATTCCTGCGTGCCGCAGCGCTCGTTAGCAACCACATCTTCGCGGATCGAGCAGCCATTGAACGCTATTAACCGGAAGTATCGGCTGAAATCCGGCGCAGAGAGATTATGGAAGATCCGAACAGCGGGCTCGCCGAGATATTCACCTCACCTTCACGTGCCCTGGCCGAAACTGGGATTAAGCATTTTCAGCGCCGCGCCGAAGTCGGAATTCCCAAACGGCGAGGTATAGAGTGGCGCAGTCAAAAGCTCCTCTAAAATGCTGGGGTTAGTTTGCCCAGCCAGGTTGGGCGCTGGTCCGAGCTCGTTCAGGATTACCAATGCCAATTGAAGCCCGGCTTGCTTGACCGCTTCCGCTGTCAACAGGGTATGATTAATAGCGCCAAGGCGATTACCGGCAACGAGGACGATTTTGAGGTTCAAATCGGCCGCTAGGTCCCTGAAATTGTAATTCTGAAGAATCGGGACCAGCAAACCGCCCGCGCCTTCCACCAGGACGAATTCATGGCGGCTACTGAGCTCTTGATAAGCTTCTTTGATCGCCAGGAGATCGATCGGACGCTGCTCGAGCATGGCGGCAGCATACGGCGCCAAAGGCGGCCGAAGCCAAACCTGGTTGATTAAGTGTAGCGGGACTCGGTTTCCAGCGGCTTCAGCGATCAAATGGACGTCCTCGGTGTCTCCGGTACAAAGCGGCTTCATCCCGATACATTTCAGCCCAGCCTTGGTAGCGGCTCGGATCAGCCCACAACAACAAAACGTCTTTCCGACGCCTGTATCCGTACCCGTAACCAAATAATTCATCCTACCTTGGAGCTTGCCCGGCGCCAAAAAATGCGCCCCCCTAGTTCGGCGCTAACCGGCTAAGCGAGGGCCCTTTCAATCTCAGCCTGAATGTCGTCGCCCAGGCGGCGGAGAAGATCGGCGTCGGGACCTTCTAACAGCAATCTCGCCTTCGGTTCTGTCCCAGAATACCGCAACACCACTCTGCCTTTTCCGGCCAGAGTTTTTTCAGCTGCAACCATCGCTGCGTTTAATGAAGGGAATTGATCGAAGGGTATCTTTTGGCGAACCGGAAGATTACGCAGCTCTTGAGGAAACTTTCGAAGTGCCTGACGAAGCCTGCTCAGAGGTTGGCCGGACAGCTGCATAATAGAAAGAATCTGAAGAGCGCTTACCAGTCCGTCGCCGGTCGTAGTAAAATCTCGGAAAATGACGTGGCCGCTTTGTTCCCCGCCCAGGTTCAGATCATGCCGGCGCATGCTTTCCACTACGTGCCGATCGCCTACTGGCGTGCGCAGGATGGTCACTCCCTGTCCGCCGAGAAGAGCGTCCAATCCGTAATTACTCATCACGGTTGCGACCACCGTTTTCGAGCGAAGGATTCCGCGGCTCACCAGATGACTGCCGGCGATCGCCAGGATGTCATCCCCATCCAGCAGGTAACCCGTCTCGTCGACGAGCAGAAGCCGGTCGGCATCACCATCATGCGCGAGTCCGACGTTCGCTCCTGACGTCAGAACTAGTCTGCGGAGCACTTGGGGATGCATGCTGCCGCAGTTTTCGTTGATATTCCTTCCGTCTGGTGTCGCCGAGTGCACCTCGATGCTGGCTCCGAGACGCTCCAAGGCGAGGGGCGTGGTCTGGGAGGCCGCGCCGTTAGCCAAATCCAAAACAACCTTGAGCCCCCGAAGCGAAAGCTCTTTTGGCACGGTCGAACAGGCGAAGTTGACATAACCTTCGATCGCCCCGCTAAGCGGCCGAATTCGTCCTGCCTCTACGGATGGACCATTAACCGGTTTGGCGAAACGATCTTCGATGGCATCTTCCAAAGCGTCGTCCAATTTATAACCATCCGATCCGAAAAACTTGATTCCATTGTCTCGGAAAGGGTTATGCGAAGCTGATAAAACCACGCCGAAAGCTGCTTGGTGAAAAGCGGTCAGGTATGCGACGGCTGGGGTTGGAACTGGGCCGGTCAACAGCACGTCGAAACCGGCGGAAGCCAGACCTGCAGCCAACGCGGCTTCCAAGAAGTCGCCCGAGCCTCGGGTATCTCTGCCTACCAGAACCGTGTGGGATGGCTGATTATCCAGGGCTGCCAAAATGGCGGCGGCTGCCTGCGCCAGCTTGACCACGGAGCCGGCCGTCAAAGGCTCCTGGTTGGCGATACCTCGGATACCGTCAGTGCCGAACATAAGCGCAAGCGCTATGACATTTAACAGGGAACGCAGACTTGTCAGAGTCGAAAAAGATAGCCATTGGAACGTCTTGTAAGCGGTGGTTTCGTTAAACCCATTAACCGCCGGCAGTCGGTACGTCCATCAATTTGTCATGTGTCGTTTGTCATAACGCCTGCCCTCTTATCACCTGTCGCGGCGTTCAGGCACCGGTTGGCGGCGATCCTCCGCCCATGCACCGGGTCCGGTAGTAATGTTTTTCTTTATCACGTACCAAACGGCGCTGGCCACGATCAGGGACATCAGTTTCGCCCGCCAATTCTCTACAAAGAAACGCCTTAAGATAGCTTTCACGAAATTCGATTAATCGGTTCTTCTACCACCTCGCCGTTTTGGTCGTTCGTCTGGTCCTCGCCCTTCAGCAGCAGCTCAGAGAGCCGCCTTTCGAACTGGTCCTGCTTAAATCCACGCTCGATTTTGCCGCGATGACAAATGGATAAATTACCGGTCTCCTCTGATACGATGATGGCGATGGCATCCGATTCCTCGGTAATACCGAGTCCGGCTCGATGTCTTAAGCCGAGCGTCCGGTCCAGGTCCTCACGCTGGCTAACGGGAAAGATGCAGGCTGCAGCGATTAACCGGTCGTCCCGGATGATCACGCCGCCATCATGCAACGGTGTTTTCGGATAAAAAATCGTAAGCAGAAGCTCTTGAGAGATCTCGCTGTCGAGGTTAACACCGCTTTCCGCGAAATTTCTAATGACCGTGTCTCGTTCAATGGCAACCAGAGCGCCGATTTTTTTGCTGGACAACTCGAAGACGGATTCGGCCAGCACATCAATCGTCTCTTTCTTCTGGGTGGCGGAAGAGAAAAGCCGACTGCTGCCCAGCTCCGCTAAAGCTCGTCTTAGCTCCGGTTGGAAAATGACAACTAAAGCAAATGCGACAAAGGCGGTAAGACTGCGTAGGAGCCAACTGATGACCGTCAAATTGAGAATTTGGGAAAGGAGGGTGAGAAAGATGAAGAGAACTGCCAGACCCGTGAAGACTTTGGCTCCTCGGGTTCCACGGAAATACAGGTATCCGTAGTAGATGGCGACAGCCAGCAATAGGATTTCAATCGCCGCATTCCAGTTTTCCCCTATAACGTGAAAAAAGGAATCTAACATCGTTCCAGGATCGCCTCGGTCATGCGCAAAGCCTCAATGTTGGCGCGCACATCATGGACGCGCAACACGTGCGCGCCTTTTTTGCGGAGAAGGCAGGTCATTGCCACAGTCGGCCAAATCCTCTCAGCTGCCGGCAATTTCCGCTCTCCCGTCAATTCTGCCAAACTCGATTTTCTTGATATTCCAACCACGACCGGCCGGGCTAGCGCCTGGAAAACATCAAGGTTCCTGACCAAAGCGAGATTGTCGCAAAGTCGTTTCCCAAAACCGAACCCTGGATCCAAGGCAATCTTTCGGGCGTCGAAGCCTCGGTCTGATAACCAGTGGCGCCGAGCCTCAAGAAACTGGAATACCTCTTGGACCACATCCGAATAATGCGGGGCAACCTGCATGGTTTTGGGTGTACCTTGCAGGTGCATCACGATAACACCGGCCCCGGCTTCTTGGGCTACGTCCGCCATTCCAGGATCGGCCCGGAGCCCGGTTACATCGTTGATGATCTCGGCGCCGGCTGCTATCGCCTGGCGAGCGACTTCGGCTTTATAAGTATCGATCGAGATGATAATCCCTGGGCATTCGGCATGGATTCTCTCGATCACCGGGATAGTTCGACGAAGCTCCTCGTCGAGCGGCACCGGATCGGCACCGGGGCGAGTCGATTCGCCGCCTACGTCGATGATCTCGGCGCCGTCGGCAACCAATTCTCGGGCATGTTCGACTGCAGCCTCAAAACTAAAGAATTTACCTCCGTCTGAAAATGAATCTGGAGTGACGTTCAGAACACCCATAACTTTAGCCGCCCGGCTAAGATCAAGATTACGGGTACGCAAGTGCCAGATCATATAAAGGTAGGGTGGTGTGGTGGCTAATGTCGTGCAAGAGGCGGAAGAGGCCAAGGGCGGGGCGTCTATGATTCGCGATTAGCCGAAAACAGGAAGCTTTGGTTATGATAATGCATGGCCGGCCCCGACTGGCGACGCCTGATGGCATCAAAACCATCTCGTTCATGCGCAAAAAAAGGCCGGCAAAATGCCGGCCTCATTTTGATGTTGATGGTAAGATCCGCTAGGATGCGTTCGCTGGTTCTCCCTGTTCGGGTTGAACCGCACGAAAGACCAGCTTACCGGCCTCTGCATGGACCTCGACGGTATCCCCTTGCTTGATGTTCCCGCGAAGCAATTCTTCTGCAAATGGGTCTTCCAGGAACCGTTCAACCGCACGCCGCATCGGGCGTGCCCCATAACTCGGATCGTATCCCTTTTCGATCAGCAACTCGACAGCTGTCGGATCCAATTGAATGTGGATCGACTTGCTCCGTACCCTCTCGACCACCTTGGCCACTTCGAGATCAACAATCCGAACCAGATCGTCGCGCTCGAGCGTATGGAATACAATCATGTCATCCAGGCGGTTCAGAAACTCGGGTTTGAAGACCTTCTTCGATTCCTCGAGGATTTTATCCTTCATGTGCTCATAAGAGTCATCCCCGGTTGGAGCGCCGAATCCCAGAGAAGTCTGTTTCTTGATGAGTTCCGCGCCGACATTTGACGTCATGATGATGATCGTATTCCGGAAATCAATCTTTCGACCGAGGCTATCAGTGATCTTGCCTTCCTCCAAGATCTGTAGCAAGAGGTGCATCACATCCGGATGCGCTTTTTCGATCTCATCAAACAGCACAACGGAATAGGGCCGCCGGCGAACTGCCTCGGAAAGCTGGCCGCCTTCTTCATAACCTACATACCCCGGGGGCGAGCCAATCAGACGCGATGCCGTGAATTTCTCCATGTACTCGGACATGTCGATCTGGATCAATGCATCGGCGTCCCCGAACATGAACTCGGCCAGGCTTCGGGCCAGGAAGGTCTTTCCAACCCCGGTTGGTCCAAGAAAGATAAAGGAACCGATCGGCCGTCGCGGATCTTTCAAATCTGCTCGTGACCGGCGCAAGGCCTTGCTGATAGCGGTCACGGCCTCGTCCTGTCCGACCACCTGCAGCTTCAGTTCCTCTTCCATGCGTAAGAGCTTGGCCGTCTCGTGTTCTTCCATTCGATGAAGCGGCACACCGGTCCATTTGGAGACGATATGCATGATGTCGTCGCCGGTTACCAAAACAGACCGTTCCTCTCGTTGTTCCCGCCAATCCGCTAAAATGCGCTCCAGTTTATCCTTAGCCTGCTTTTCAGAGTCCCGCAGAGCCGCGGCTTTCTCGAAATCTTGAGCTTTGATTGCCGCCTCTTTGTCACTGCGGATGGCGTCAATCTCCTTTTCGATCTCTTTAACATCCGGAGGACGAGTCATCGCATTAATTCGGGCGCGCGCTCCGGCTTCGTCCATTACGTCGATCGCTTTATCCGGCAAAAACCGGCCGGTCAGATAGCGATCGGAAAGCTTCACCGCCGCATCAAGTGCTTCATCGGTTAGCTTAGCCTTGTGATGGGCCTCGTACTTGGGTCGAAGTCCTCTCAGGATTTGAATGGCCTCCTCTACCGAAGGCGCCTCGACTTTGACGGTCTGGAACCGGCGCTCGAGAGCGGCGTCTTTTTCGATGTATTTCCGGTACTCATTGAGGGTAGTCGCACCGACGCATTGCAGTTCGCCCCGGCTCAAAGCCGGCTTGATGATGTTCGATGCATCCATGGCCCCTTCTGCGGAGCCGGCCCCGACAATCGTATGCAACTCATCAATGAAAAGGATCACGTTCTTCGAACGGCGAATCTCGTCCATCACTGCCTTGATGCGCTCTTCGAATTGCCCGCGGTATTTCGTACCCGCGACCATGAGAGCTAAATCGAGGGTGATAACTCGCTTGTCTCTCAGCAGTTCTGGCACATTACCGGCGGCAATCTCCTGGGCCAAACCTTCCACGATAGCCGTTTTTCCCACGCCTGCCTCTCCCAGGAGGACCGGATTATTTTTGGTCCGGCGGCAGAGGATTTGAATGACCCGCTCGATTTCGTTCCTTCGACCAATAACTGGGTCGAGTTCACCCTTCTTTGCCAGCTCCGTCAAATCGCGTCCGAACGCCCGGAGAGCTGGCGTCTTGACGTCTTTTTTATTCCCTTCTTGCGGGGGCTCAGCCTCGCTTTCCGGTGGTGTAAAATTTGGGTCCAATTCTTTTAGAATTTCGTTCCGAGTTCGTTCAATATCAACTTCAAGACTCTTCAGCACCCGAGCCGCTACCCCTTCTCCTTCCCGCAGTAGTCCAAGCAAAATGTGTTCCGTACCGACGTATGAGTGATTCAGCGCCTTTGCTTCTTTCCCCGCCAGGGCGAGTACCTTTTTGACCCGTGGTGTGTAAGGAATATTACCCACCATTTTTGTCTCTGGGTGCGATCCGACATGCTTCTCGACCTCCATCCGGACCGTCTCCAGATCTAATCCCATTTTTTGGAGCACGTTGACCGCGACGCCTTG
>JAFAVN010000208.1 GCA_019242435.1 Verrucomicrobiota bacterium
TGACCGCGTTGGTATTGCCGTCGTTCATGGCCGTGTTGATTTGCATGCTGGTTACCATCTGCCTGACCGGCGGTTTACACGAAGATGGTTTGGCAGACTCGGCTGACGGACTCCTTGGAGGCCAAACCCTGCAACGCCGGCTTGAGATAATGAAAGATAGCCGGATCGGCGCTTACGGCGCGCTAGCTTTGTGGTTTTCGCTGACCGCGAAGCTGATTTTGATCCAGTGGCTCGTGGAAATTAACATCGTCACTGCCATCAAAGCGGTAGTGATCGCCCATAGTCTGGGTCGAACCGCAGCGGTGGCGTTGCTAGCCGGCCTTTCCTATGTCCGACCGGAGGACTCTAAATCCAGCCGTTTCGGTAATAGGGTCACGTTGGTCCAATTCGCTATCGGCCTTCTCTTTCCAGTTATCCTTTCGCTCTTACTGTTGCGTCTGCCCGGACTCGTCTGCCTGGGTACCGGGATTGTCGTCACTCTGGCTTGCGGCTTTTATTTCAGACAGAAGATCGCCGGAATCACGGGGGACTGTCTCGGCGCAACCAATCAACTGGTAGAACTAGGCGCTTATATCGCCCTGGTTATGCTGCATCTGGCAAGACCCTGAACAGCATGAGCGGATTCATCCATTTTGTTCTTGGCGGCAGCCGTAGCGGAAAAAGCCGACGCGCCGAGTCGCTGGCTATCGCTTCGGGACAACCGGTCGCCTATATCGCGACTTACGCTGCGGACCCTTCTGATCGGGAAATGCAGCTGCGCGTGGAACGTCATCGGCAGCAGCGGCCATCTAACTGGAAAACCATTGAGAACCGCATTGATCTCGAGAACGTCATGGCAGAAACCGCAGGTGTTCTCTTCCTTATTGATTGTCTAACATTGTGGCTCTCTTTCCATCTGACGTCCGGACGCTCTGCCGACCAGATTCTCCGGGAATTAGAACAGACGATGCTCCGGGTTCGGAAGCTGGAGCGGTCACTGATTATTGTGAGTAACGAAGTAGGCGCTGGTCTTGTGCCCATGACTCCTGAAGGTCGCGCCTTTCGTGATCTCTGCGGCACCGCCAACCAGTTAGTGGCTGCTCACGCTTCGATTGTTGAGCTTATCGTTGCCGGGTTGCCATTGGTTTTGAAAGGAGGCGTCAATGCAGCCGCTCGTTGACCTCGGCTGGGGTCTTTCGCCCGAAGGGCGAAAACAAAATAGCCCAGGATGGGCCTCTTTTCCGGCTTCATCCCTTCGGGACCAAATCTTAAAACGGCCTTCCAGATGATGTCGCAGGTATTCCATGGTGGCCGAGTTCAGCAAGCAGCTAAGGAATTTGGACTGCCGCCCGAATCCTTTATTGACTTCAGTTCGAATGCTAACGTGCTGGCGCCCGCGGTTACGGCTGAAGACTGGGAGCAATGGAGGCACGAGATTTATCGTTACCCGGAATTCGCGAGTCTATCGGAGCAACTCGCGAGCTTTTATCATCTCGAAGCCAAACACCTCCTTCCCACTGCCGGAGCGATCGAGGCTCTTTATTTATCGGCGCGTTTATTCGCGGGATGTAAAGTAGCTGTAGTCGAGCCTGCGTTTAGCGACTACAGCAGATCATTCAATACCATACCTTGCTCTGTTGAAAGGGTCTTATTGCCTTCCGATTTATGGAGTGGTCCTGCCAACATTTGGGGTGATCGCTTAGAACCCTTTGATATAGTCGTTCTGGGAAATCCTAACAACCCGACCGGCGCTTTCCAGAATCTGGCTGAACTAACCGCTCTGTTCGACAGGTCATGGTCTCGGCAAAAGCACTGGATTATTGATGAAGCCTTTATCGAATTTGTCACCGGTTTCGAGCGGGAAACTCTCCTTAGCCGGCTGGCCGACTATCCTTCTCTAATCGTAATACGCTCTTTAACCAAGAGTTGGCGTATTCCAGGTCTGCGCCTCGGCTTTCTAGCTACAACCGGCCCGATGCGAGAGCTGCAAAGGATGCAACCTCCCTGGAGTATCAATGGGGTAGCGAATGCCTGGGCTAAACAATTTCTCCAGGAAAACAGGCGCCCGGAATACCTGATGTCATTCCGGCGCTTGGCCGATCTCCGTGATCATTTCCAAAAATGTCTCAGGAGCATTCCCGGAATCAGAGTTCACCCTTCTACCGCCAATTTTCTGTTATTGGAGCTGACCGACTCTTGCCTGGAGGCCAACCGTATCTATTCCGAGCTAGGTCGTCGCGGCATTTTAGTCCGGCTGTGCGATTCCTTTTACGGAATACCGGAAGGCCGCTTTCTGCGGGTAGCAGTCAGGACCGCGGCGGAAAACGAACAGCTCACGGACGCTCTCTCTACGATTATCGACGAATCTCTCACTGAGCAAGTAATCAATAACCGGTAATGAAGGCGCTTGCAGTCCTAGGTACATCATCTAACAGCGGCAAAAGCTGGTTGGCCACTGCTCTCTGCGCCTGGCTGCGACGTCAGGGAGTGCGAGTCGCTCCCTTTAAGGCCCAAAATATGTCCAATAATTCTTTCGTCACCCTTGATGGCGGTGAGATAGGGCGTGCCCAGGCCGCACAAGCGGAGGCCAGCGGGTTAATCCCAAACGTCTACATGAATCCTATCCTGCTGAAGCCATCCGGTAGTCTGGGATCACAGCTGATTTTACTCGGACAAGCTCAGCAGCATTTGTCGGCGACTGAGTATTATACTCAGATAGAAGAGCTTTGGGTAGTCGTTCGGGATGCTTTGGAATATTGGAGAGACCGGTGCGATGTCCTGGTATTGGAAGGGGCGGGCAGCCCAGTAGAACTCAATTTGATGTGCCGAGACATCGCAAACTTACGACCGATCAATCATCTAAATGGCCGGTCAGTTCTGGTAGCTGATATCGAACGAGGCGGTGTATTCGCCCAAATCGTCGGCACCTGGACCCTGCTCGACCCAACCGATCGAGACCGCTGTCTCGGGGTAATCGTAAACAAGTTCAGGGGCGATCTTTCGTTGTTTGCGGATGCGCCCGAGCAGTTGGCCCGTCGCATTCCTATTAACTATTTCGGGGTACTACCCTACTTGGACGACCTTCAACCAGAGAGCGAAGACAGCCTTTGCCGTGAAGCCGAAGAAAACGTGAGGGGCGAAAAGATGGCCTGGATTCGGTTACCGCATCTAGCAAACTCCCAAGACTGCCAACCCTGGTTATTGGATCACGGCATTCGCGTCCAATGGGTGGAGCACCCGGATCAGTTAGCCGATGCCCGAATCATCGTGTTACCCGGCAGCAAAAACACCATTGCTGATCTCGAGTGGCTGCGCAGGAGCGGGTTTGATGAGGCGATTCAGCATGCTAGTAAACGGGGTGTGCCGTTGGTCGGAATTTGCGGCGGCTACCAGATGTTAGGCGAATCGGTTAATGATCCCGAAGGCATCGCAGGCGATCGCGGTGTTCTGACCGGACTGAATTTACTCCCCATCCGGACCACGTTTTTACCCACCAAATCTGTGTCCCAGGTAACGGTGCGCTGGGGGGCCGATCGTTGGAACGCGTACGAAATCCACATGGGAATAAGCGTGCCAACGCAGAACTGTGCTGCTCTAGCCGTAGTGGAAAATGATAAAGGAACCAAGGCGGAGGGATGCCGGCGAAATCGCGTCTGGGGCACCTACTTACATGGCGTGTTCGAGTCCCCGGCCGTGAGATCAGAATTAGCTGCCACAGCCGGTCTGTCATACTATCGGGCAGCTCAAGGCTCATGGCGTAGTCATCTTGAGCGGATATACCATCGTATGGCTGACGCTCTGGAACAATACCTGGAACTTGGGGAGATCTGGAAGTATGTGGCCGTTTAATCCTTTGCAAATCCTGGCTGCGATGGCGATCGACCTGGCGATCGGCGATCCGAATCGATGGCCGCACATCGCCAGGTATGCGGGCGCGCTTTCGTCAGCTTATGAGCGATGGCTTACTGGGGTTTGTGGTTCCGAGTCCGGTGTTCCGGGTTCCGAGTTGTGTGATGTGAGTATGAAATCACCCGTCTCAACTCGGAACCAGAAACCCGGAACCAGAAACCAGAAACCACGAACCATTTTCTCAGGGCTCCTGTTCTGGTTCCTGGTAGTGGGAACGATGTTAGGCGGATATTTAGTCATTCGCCTGGTTTGCTCGCTGGTCAGTCCAATCGCCGGCTACATCTTCGATATCCTGGTTGTCTATCAGGCAATCGCTGCCAGAGACCTGCACAAACATGCCAAAGCTGTCCTCGACGCTCTGAGGTCCGATAATTTGGAAGCTGCTCGAGAACGACTTTCCTGGATCGTCGGTCGCGACACTCAGCATCTCGATCAGTCGGAAATAAGCAGAGCGACTATCGAAAGCGTAGCCGAAAGTCTGGTCGACGGAATCGTAGGCCCCCTTTTTTGGGCGCTTATCGGGGGCGCACCTGGAGCGTTAATTTATCGTACCGCTAACACATTAGACTCCATGGTAGGTCATCGCACACAAGCCTATGAGAAGTTCGGAAAACCGGCGGCGCGCATTGACGACGTCTTGAACTGGCTACCGGCACGAATTTGTGCTCTGATCATTTGCATACTTCGCCCCGCTAGTTGGCTGATAACCCGGCGAGAAGCCAAGGGCCATGCCAGCCCGAATGCTGGCTGGCCAGAGGCCGCTATGGCGTACACGTTGGGAGTTAGGTTAGGCGGCACCAATTTTTACAATCGCGAGCCTATCAAAGGACCAATCTTCAACGCATCGGGACGGGTCGCGACGGTCAATGATATTAAGATTGGTTTAACCAGAATCTGGTGGGTAGTTTTTGCGGTGGGAAGCGTGTTTTTGGTCTTGTCGTCGATTTCATTTGATGTGGGGAGCGTTAGTAAGCCAGTTGAAGCCCGCAATCTCGGAGGGACCGGATGACCATGGGCCATCGTCATTCCCTCCGGGACCAAATAGCAAGTGGCCAGATAACTCCTGCCGCCGAATCGCCATCAAACTGCAGTCGAGATTACCTATGAACACCGACCGACCCCGGCTTAAACAAGGCGCTTTCCAGATCTACACCGGAGAAGGAAAAGGCAAGAGCACTGCCTCCATGGGGCTCATGCTAAGAGCGCTCGGCTGCGGATTCACGGTCTATTATTTGCGGTTGATCAAACCCAGATGGAAAACTGGGGAACTGGCCATCTGCTCAGAATTACACTCAAACCTTACCTTCAGAAATGTTGAGCAAGACTGGATCTTATCTAAGAGCAGGCATATCCCCGAACACGTTGCCGCCATGCGAACCGCGCTTGCCATTGAAATGGACAATCTGGAGCGGATTATGGTTAGCCAGGACTACGATCTGGTTATTGTCGATGAAATTAACTACTGCATTCATCGCGACCTGATCCCGGTGGAACGCGCAATTCGACTCGTGGAAAAACGTCCACAAAATGTTGAGCTCGTGTTTACCGGCCGATACGCGCCGGATTCTTTGATTGAGAGAGCCGGAGTCGTAACGGAAATGCGCAAAGTTAAACATCATTTCGATCAAGGTGTGACTGCACGAAGGGGGATCGAGTTTTGAGACCTAATTGCTGGCCGGGGCTAATAGTTGGCGGGATGCAGAGCAGTGACGGTAAGACCGTCATTAGCTGCCTGCTATTGGCCGCTCTCCGTGCCCGCGGCCTTCCGGTTCAACCTTTTAAAGCCGGCCCGGATTTCATTGATCCTGGCTACCATTCTCGGATTGCCGGTATCACTTCCCGAAATCTGGATGCCTGGTTAATGGGCGAAGACGGGATCATCGAGGAAGTCCTAGCCAACAATCAAAACCGGATCTCGATCGTAGAAGGTGTCATGGGCCTTTTTGATGGCAGCGATACCCAGTCTGACGAAGGGAGCACGATGGCTTTGGCTCGCTTGTTAGATTGGCCGGTTATATTAGCAGTCACCGCCAAAAGGTCCGGACGTTCTTTGGCTGTCGCTCTGCGTGGATTTATCCAGGAAGCTGGACCCGGTCGAATCCGAGGGGTGATCCTGAACGGTGTGAGTGGTGGCGGGCACGCCGACTATTTGCGAGAAGTGATTCAACCGCTTGCCATCCCGGTCCTGGGCGCATTGCCCTTCTGTTCAGAGCTACGCTGGGAAGAGCGTCATCTCGGCTTACAGGCAAGCCAGGAACGGAGCTTGCCGTCTTCTAAAGCGTTGGCTTTTCTCGCAGAACAGTATCTCGATATCGACAGCATTCTAGAGCTTTCAAGGACAGCCGCAACGGAAGCTCGATTGTCTTTTCTAACCGGCCGCGCGCAGAAATCGACGCCCGACTATCCAGGTTCGCGAGCTTCATTGAGTGAACTGCCTCCAAGCATCCCTGACCGGTTTTCCGGAAAGACTGATCCCGGGGATCCGAGTTCGCCGCTGGGACATGACTACGCGCCAACCGCATTTGGCTTCGTCGGACAGGCAGTGATCCCTCAAAGATTACGAATCGGCATTGCCAGGGACGAAGCGTTCCATTTTTATTATCAGGCCAATCTTGATTACCTGATTCAGGCCGGAGCGGAGTTGGTCGAATTTTCGCCACTCTACGACTCCGCTTTGCCGGCCGATATCGATGCGATTTTCCTGGGAGGAGGGTTTCCCGAGATCTTTGCGACGCGACTCGCTCAAAACAGTTCGATGCGCTCGGAGATTCGTTCAGCCATTGGTCAAGGACTCAAATGTTATGCGGAGTGCGGCGGTCTAATGTTGTTGGCCGATGAGCTGATCACCCTCGATCAGAAAGTTTATCCCATGGCCGCCGTTATTCCTGGTACGGTGCGGATGACAGAGTCTTTGAAGCATTTCGGGTACTGCGCTTGTTCGGAGCCCAAAGAAATCCCCGGCGCAACTTTCCATGGACACGAGTTTCATCACTCGCTTTGGACGGGTGAATCGGAACACGCAAACCTCTGGACCGTACGGCGCAAAAGAAGCGGTGCTTTCCGCCGCGAAGGGTTTTCAACCGCGAATGTACACGCTTCTTACGTGCACCTGCACTTTCGAACCAGCAGCGCCGTGGTCCAATCTTTCTTCAATATGAAAAGGAGCGAAACGTTATGATCTGGTGTGTCGGCGCCGGGCCGGGGGACTTAGGGTTCTTAACTCTACGCGGGCAACAGCTAATTGAAGATGCCGACGTAGTGGCGGGGTTCACTGCCGTTGTGGATTTAGTCCGGGTGCTGGTCAAACCAACCGCTCGCATTATTACCATGAGCTATAAAGATCAGGTGGAACGGCTAGACGAGGTCGGTTCCCTACATAGGGGCGGATCCAGATGCGTCGTGGTTTTCATGGGCGACCTGCATTTCTCCGGGTTCCAATTTCTTGAGCGCGTAGAGCGCGCTTGTCAGCATCAGGTCGAAACGATTTCCGGGATCAGTTCAGCCCAGATTTTAGCATCCCGGTGTCGTGTCTGTTTTGATGACACCACCTTCATCACTTTTCATCGGCGAGGCGATATAACTCCATTTCAAGAGCATCTAGTTCATGTCTTGCAGGATAAGCGTAATGCCATTGTCATTCCGCGTCCTTGGGATTTCATGCCAGCCGCGGTTGCCGTGTATTTGATGGAACGCGGCGTTTCTCCGGATCATCCAACCGAGGTGTGGGAGCATTTAACGAGGTCGGAGGCGGGATGGAAAGGCGTTCTTGGTGAGTGCATATCGGATTTCAGCGATATGAGTATTATGCTCATCAGGGCCCGGGCTAAGAATATGGCGATGAGAGGGAACGTGCGATGAGGTCGGCAATCAGTGCATTTCGGAAACGACGCACGTTGACTGCCTCGGAAGCAGCTCCCCTCCGTAATGGGCCGGCGACGCTCCTCGGTGATTTCTGATACTCCATGATTACCCCATCAAACGACTATTCCATCGTTGTCGCCGGTCATGGCAGCCGGGACTCAGAAGGGGTTTCAGAGTTCGAACAGCTGGTAGAGCTAGTCCGGCAACGGGTGGGTGAGCGTCACGTCCAGCACGGGTTCTTGGAATTCGCCCGCCCAACCATTGACCAAGCGGCAAGATCGCTGATCGAGGCTGGCGATCACTGCATTGCCATCGTTCCCATGGTCTTGCTCGCAGCTACGCACGCAAAAAATGATCTACCTAGCGAAGTACTTGCTCTCCAACAAGAATTTCCGGCAACCCACCTTCACTACGGACCTGCTCTCCATCTGCACCCTAATATCCTGCGTCTCTTTCGTCGGAGAATCGTCGAAGCGGAGGCACGCAGTCTACGGATGATCAGGCGAGCCGACAGTTGCCTGGTAGTCGCCGGTCGCGGCACCACTGATCCGGATGCGAACTCGGACGTATCAAAGCTGGCGCGCCTGCTCCAGGAAGGCATGGGATTCGGTGGTTCCTATGTTTGTTACTCCGGGACGGCAAAGCCCCTCGTCGCTGAAGGTCTTGAACAGGCAGTTCGCCTTGGGTTCGAGAGGATCGTAGTTGCTCCATTTTTCCTTTTCACAGGCGTACTGGTGAAGCGGATCTATGCTGCTACCGATAGCAAGATAGCGGAGTACCCAGGGGTCGAGTTTCTGAAGGCTGATTACCTGGGCGTCCATCAATTGTTAGCTGACGCTTTCTTAGAGCGCGCCGCGGAAGCCGTCGCCGGGAAAGCCGCAATGAATTGCAGCCTGTGCAAATACCGCGTCCAGATCGTCGGTTATGAGAAAGATTTAGGAGCACCCCAACAACCGCACCATCTGCAGGTTCGCGCCT
>JAFAVN010000389.1 GCA_019242435.1 Verrucomicrobiota bacterium
TTTGTGGGAATATAGGCAGAAACATCGCCCGCCTGAGTTTCGATGATCGGAAGCGCGGTCAACGAACCAGCACCGGCCTCCTTGCTAAGTCGAGCACTGCGCTCCAGTAACCGGGAATGCAGATAGAAAACGTCACCTGGATACGCCTCGCGTCCGGAAGGGCGCTTCAGCACCAGAGAAACCTGACGGTAAGCTGCTGCGTGTTTCGAAAGATCGTCAAACACAATGAGCGCATCCATCCCATTGTCCATGAACCATTCACCCATGGCCGTTCCGGCATAAGGAGCAATGTACTGGTTGGTCGCACTCTCGCTCGCGGGTGCCGACACCACGATGGTATAAGGTAACGCCCCTGCTTTATCCAGAACGTCGATGGTGCGGGCGACACTCATGTTCTTCTGCCCGACCGCTACGTAAATGGAATAGAGCGGTGTATGATTTTTAAGCGTGCCTTCCTCGGCAGCCCGGTTCAGCTTTGCTTGGCTGATGATAGTATCGACTGCGACCGTGGTTTTCCCGGTTGCCCGGTCGCCGATGATCAACTCTCGCTGGCCTCGGCCAATCGGAATCATGGCATCGATTGCCAGAATTCCGGTTTGCACCGGCACGGAAACGCTCCGCCGTTTAATAATCCCAGGGGCAATTTTTTCCACCGGGTAAGTAATGTCGGACTTGATCGGCCCCTTGCCATCGATTGGCTGGCCTAATGCATTCACCACCCGCCCGAGCAGGCCTTTTCCAACCGGAACCGACAACAGCCGACCGGTAGTCTTTACCTCTGTGCCTTCGGTGATCTGTTCATAATCACCGAGCAGAATAGCGCCGACTTCACTCTCCTCGAGGTTTAATGCTAGTCCATATAAACCGCCTGGGAACTCGATCATCTCGTTCAGCATCACGCCGCTCAGCCCCTCGATCTTCGCTACGCCATCCCCGACTTCCCGAACGGTGCCAACGTTAGACCGGGTGGTGTCCGCCCTCAGGCCGGCAATAGTGGTTTCCAATTCCTCTAGGATAGTACTCATCTGTCAGATTAAATCTGTTCTTGAAGCGTACGAAGACGATTACGAACCGAACCATCCCAAACATCGTCTCCCAATTTGACGCGTAACCCGCCTAACAGGTTCGAGTTGGTCTTAAACTCAATCGTTAAATCGTCGCCGTAGCGAGCTTTTAATTTAGTGATAAGGAGGTTGCTGAGCGTCGAATTCAAAGCGGTGGCGCTCTCCACGACTGCGTGACGTTTCTCTACTTCTAAACGCAACAGCCGCTGATAATCCTGCAGTACCTCTCCGTAGTGGCGTGGCTTGTCCCGTAAAACAGTTTGAACCATTTGATTAACTTTCTGCTGATCTAGCTTTCCATCGGTAAAGCTTAAGCTAAGTAGCCGGCGGGAAGTCTTCCGAGCTTCTTTCGTAGTTCTCATGGCGGTTAAGCCGCAATTTGGCGAGCGGTTTCTTCATTGATGGTTTGGTGATCCTGCGGGGTTAAAATCTTGTTCGTGACCTTTTCGGTGGTTTCGACGACCAGCCGGCCTACTTCTTTTTTCAATTCGGCTAGAGTTCGCTCGCGCTCCAGAGTCAGAGCTTCGTGAGTTCTGCGGATGATATCTTGGGCTTCCGTCGTAGCAGTCTGGCGTTTCTCTTCCGCCAACCGTTCGCCACTCGCTTTTACCTCTTCAATCAGCCGCTGCGCTTCCGCGTTGGCTTTGGCCAAAATGTCTTCGTACTTCGCCTGTGCTTCCGCCAATTGCTGCTTGATCTTCTCTGCGTTGAGTTGACCCTCCTCAATTCGCCGACGCCGCTCCTCGAGCATCGCAATAATCGGCTTAAACGCGAAATTTCGCAGGACGAGATAAACGATAAAGAAAAGAATGACCTGCGCGATCAGATTCGGCCAATAGAGCCCAAACGTCTCGGCAACGTTTCCAGCGGCATCCATAAATCTAGTGAATCGGGGGACTGTGGGGAGCGAACTCCCCACAGCTAGTACAGTTCTTGTTTATTTAATGAAAGCAATGATTAAACCGTAGATAGCGATCGCCTCCGCCAAAGCCATTCCGATAATCGCCATCGTCAAAATATTGCCAAATGCGCCGGGATTGCGCCCCACCGCTTCCGCGGCTTTCGCGCCGACCAAACCCACGCCAATACCCGCTCCGCCTCCCGCAAAGGCCAGAGGTAAAGTGGCAGCGATATTCCCAATGTTAGCGGCTTCCGCCAGCACAGGCAGTAGTTCTAGTGTCATCTTTTTTTCTTTCTATTTTTTTCTTTTCTGTTTTCTTGCCGCCCACGCTCTTGGATGGTCCCGGCAAGGAAATTCAGTGGGCTGTTCCCTCTTCAGACTGATGGGTCGATAACCGGATATAAACGCCGCACAAGGCCGAGAATACCAGCGCTTGCAGGATCCCGACCAACAGTTCGAGGAAGTAAAACGGCAACGGAAAAAGGACGGCGGTGATCCAGTTTAACGGGAAAGGCAAGGCGAGTCCTAAACCTGTCATGGTGTGCAACAGCGTTTCGCCAGCATAGATGTTACCAAAGAGTCGGAGCGAGAGCGAAACCGGACGGAGCAGGATTGAGAGGATCTCAATGCATCCGACGAAAATGAAGAGTGGCATGAGCAGTAGCGCCAGCAAACCCTTTGTGCTCCCCTTTGGAGCAAAGTTTTCTTTGAAAAACCCGATAATACCGACGTCGGAGAGCGTCCACACGAGCCACCAGATCATGAACAAAAGGGCCATGCCCAACGTCATATTAAGATCTGCGTTGGCCGGCCGGAACAAAGGATTATGAATCTCGCTGAGACCCCAAGGTCCAGGCCCCGGCTTGCCCCAGCCGATTGTTCCCACCCCGGGAATCAGCCCCACCCAATTAGAGCAGCAGATAAAAATGAACAACGTCGCGATCAGGGGAAATACTTTGGTGATCATGTGCCGGCCAACGATATTTTCGAAGGTCGTGTAAAGGACTTCGACAAGCGCTTCGATGAAGTTCTGACCGCCGTTCGGGACCAACTCCATTTTTCGGGTAGCACGCCGCACCAGCACCAGTATCAGGATCGCGATGATGATCGTGAAAACGAAAGAATTCGTGAAGAAAGCAGCGTTCGGGAGATCAGGAAAAAGCGGGCTCGGCTGAACTGTCAGTTCAGCGGCTGCAAGGAAAATCTGGGCCTGCATACATTAAACTATTTTCACCGGCCAGAGACACTAATCCGTATCTTTCGACATCAAAAGACAAAGAGCGCCTGAGGCCGGGGGTAGGCTGGGGTACAAAAGCAATTGCTGGACTCCCTGGCAAGTTAAACTTGTGAAAAATTTCACAAGAGGAGGTCGGGACCGTACAAGTTCAGGAGTTCGATAGACGCAGATGTAGTCTATCGGGCATCCAGTCACAGTGCACCGACTCAATATAAATCGGAAAATGAATTTGAACCCTGACGTTCTGCCCTCCTGCACGCCTGAACCTCTGAATCTGAACTTCACCCTGCCTTTCCCGCTTGTTCTCCCCTCCCGACAGAGCTAACAAGTCTCCTGTGTCGTCCCGGTTAGCCTATCTTTTTGAACGGTTTCCCGCCTTTACCAAGACCTTTTGTGCTCGGGAAGTGGCGGAACTATACCGGCAAAACATCCGGGTTCCGGTTTTTTCCATCCGGAGACCAAATGATGACCGACCGCTCAATGTCTCTTTAGATGGTGTCGATATCCGTTACTTGCCGGATTCCAATAGCCTGCGCTTCAAAGTTTCAACCCGGTTGGCGGCGAAGCGGTTTTCACCCGCCTGGAACGCTAAAGACGACCCACGGGACAAACACCGCTTTTATGAGGCAGTCCATCTGGGAAACCTGCTCGAAAAAGAGGGAATCAAGGCGGTCCACGCTCATTTCGCCGGGATTGCTGCCCGAACTGCCTGGTGGACCAAACGCTTGTTCGGAATTCCGTACAGCTTTACTGGACACGCCAACGACATTTTCGTCGAAAAGACGGGCCAACGGATTCCCTTAAAGCAATTAATAGGGGACGCTGAATTCGTTGCCACCGAAACCGACTACAGCGCAAGCTATCTTCGGTCCAAATTCCCTGAAGCGGCAGGCAAGATTCACCGAGTATATAACGGCCTGAATTTAGAGGTGTTTCGGCCGGCTGATCCCTCACCGGGCCCGCTGCAGATCCTGTCTGTAGGTCGCCTGATTCCCAAAAAAGGCTTCGGCCATCTGGTGCACGCCTGTAAGGAATTGTCCGAGAGAGGATTGCGCCTCCATTGCCGAATTGTTGGCGCGGGGCCGGAGCACGTCCCTTTGCGTCAGTTGATCGATCGATATGGAGTATCTTCGACCGTCGAGCTTACAGGCCCAAAATCCCAAACCGAAATTGTCCGGTTATTGACCGACAGCCATCTTTTCGCCTTTCCAGCGGTTGAGGATGGAAGCGGGGATCGAGACAACCTGCCCACGGTGGTTATCGAGGCAATGGCGAGCGGGCTACCGGTAGTGGCGACTGGGTTGGCTGGGATTCCCGAGATCATCACAGACCAGGAGAACGGGTTGATCGTTCCGGAGGGCGATGTCGGGGCTTTGGCAGACGCGATCGCATTT
>JAFAVN010000469.1 GCA_019242435.1 Verrucomicrobiota bacterium
GCGCTTCAGTACGGGGTCGGAATCCGAATCCTGAGGCAACCGGTATGGGAATGTCTCGCCACGTTCCTTACATCCGCACTGAAACAAGTGGCCCACATCCGAAGTATTTCTCTGCTAGTTCGGCAACGCTACGGCCAGGAACTCAGGATAGCCGGCACCCAAGTGTATGCTTATCCGACTCCGGAAGTGGTGGCATTACTTCGGCTCGAGGATCTGCTGGCGTGTCGTCTCGGATTCCGAGCTGCTAACTTACTGGCGACTGCTCGTATGGTAACAGAAGGCGCGGTTGATTTGGACGGCCTCAACCAGCTGAGTACAGACGAAATTCGGAAGGTGCTTTGCCTGCTCCCGGGCGTGGGCGAGAAGATCGCGAATTGCGTTCTCCTTTTTGCCTTTGGCAGGCTGGAGGTAATGCCGATTGACGTCTGGATCGCGCGAGTGCTCGCCGAAAAATACTTGCCCAAGCCGGCAACGGTTAAGCCCGGGCGACTCGCCGAATTTTGCCGGCAATATTTCGGACCGTACGCCGGGTATGCTCAACAGTATTTGTTTCATCATTGGCGAATGACTTATGATCGACGTAGCGCTTTGTCCCAGTGAGATTCGGCGGTTTGAGAACCGTGATTTGAGCGGCGTGACGGTGGTGGTGTTCGACGTTTTGCGTGCTACTTCCACGATGAATTTTGGGTTAAAACACGGTGTCGAGCGGTTCTTCCCGGTTGAGACTATCGAATCGGCTCGAGCCAGGAAAGTAACCAATCCAGAACTGCTGCTGGCCGGCGAACGCCACGGATTGCCACTGGAAGGCTTTGATCTTGGTAATTCCCCAAAAGAGTATCTGGCAATTCCGGGCCGGAGCATTGTGTTCACAACCACGAACGGGACCGTGGCGCTGCATCGGATGCGCCAGGCCGCCAAAGTTTATGTAGCCGCCTTATTAAATTTAAAAGCCGTCGCGACGCTGTTGGCTCGCGAAAATCCCGGCCACATTCTGCTGGTTTGTGCCGGCACAGAAGAGGATTTCGCGCTGGAGGACGGGATCGCCGCTGGAGCACTCCTCGATCGATTGTCAGAGAGGAACCGGTCCGATGCGGCGACGCTGATGCATCATTTGTATCAACAGGTCAGGGGTGATCTGGCTTCTGCCCTGCGAGAGTCCAGAAACGGACGCGCGCTGACCAAAGTCGGTAAATTCGAGGACGTAGAGCAGTGCGCCCAGGTCGATATAGTCGATACGGTCGGTGTGCTGGTAGGCGATGCGGTGGTTACGGCGCGTTAGCGACCGCTCCCATTGTTATCTCGGCGGAATATTTTCTCTGAAAATGACCTGCACGCCAATCGCCCAAGGCTCTCGATAAATGGGCTGTCCTCGGACGGCTCTGGACAATGCAATGATTGATTCCCGAGCTTCCAGACGCGGATTCTGATCGATAACTGCATCCATTAAACCGGCCAAAAGAAAGCGGCGAGTATGGTCTGTCAGTTCGTGTCCGATGAACACAACTTCTCTGGCCCGGCCGGATTCTTCGAGTGCTTGAGCAATACCTCGGTTACCGGCTCCGATATTATAGATGCCGCTCAAGTCCGGAGAGTCGCTCAAAAGCGCCTTGGCTTCGGTATAACTACGATTGAAATCATCTTGATTTTCCCGGAGCGGCACCACCGTCAGCTCAGGGAACTCTTCGGCTAGAATATGGCGAAAACCCATTTCGCGCTCTTCATGACCTCGATAACTGAGGCTACCGGCAAACATGGCGACTTGCGCGCTCTGTTTCTGGATAAACCGGCCGAGCAAATGGCCGGCTAACCTGCCGGCTGCCCGATTGTCGATCCCAATGTAACCGATCCGAGGCACGTCGGAAATATCTGAGACCATTGTCAACACGGGCACGGAGCTCAGGTCCCGAATGGCTTCCCGCACCTTTGGGTGATCCAATGCTATGATACCGATCCCTTGGGTATTGCCGCGCAATGCCTGCAGCGTTTGCGCTAATAGATCGGGATTGAAACCCTCGATCCGATGCAGGCGAACCGTGACCCCAAGGAGCGGTCCACAACCCTGTTCGAGTTCTCGGGCCAACAGGTTGAGATAAGTATTAGTTCCGCCCGGAAGAATGAAATCAAGCGTCACTGGGCTCAATGACTGGCCGGGATCCGAAATCGTGTAGCCAAGACGTTGAGCAATAGTCAAGACCCGATCACGAGTTTGCAGCCGCACCCCGTTTCGACCATTGACGACTCGATCGACCGTGGCAGTGCTGACCCCGGCTTCGCGAGCGACATCGGCGATCGTAACTTTCATCAGTCTGGTTTTACACGAATTTCCGCGCGGAGCAGCCCGGCGTGCTCTTTGTTGCGCGCCGGGGTATAACCTGCGGCGACGCAAGAACGTTAAAAGAAGGCTTGAGGGTTAACAATCAAAAATAAATCAATTATACTTGATTTATTTACGTCAAAAGTTTGATTGCAGCCATCAAATCACGTTCTCCCCGTGGTCAAGTCTCCCAAATCTGCTAAGACATCGCTGCCGGTATCGACACCGAATCCCGCCGGCGCCTCAAATCACGACCGGCCAGAAACGGCGATCTCCGCCTCCCATGCCTGGTTTCGACGTGCGCT
>JAFAVN010000033.1 GCA_019242435.1 Verrucomicrobiota bacterium
GCGCATCCCTGAGCTGCACCGTTGAATAACTGCTCCCGCTATCACGCGGGTAGGCTAATGCCCGAGCCAAAGTCCCGAGAGGCAGATAGGGCCGTTGCGGCAGAAATAGGATTTTCCGATCGCAAAGGTCGATGGTGCCGCGTCCGAAAGGCCATAGTCCGGCAACGACACGTAACAGAGTACTTTTGCCGCCACCGGAAGGGCCCGTGATTAGAACCCGCTCGCCTGCGCAGGCATTAAGACTAAAGTTGCGGAGCAGCCGAGTCCCATCTGGTAAATCAACGTTAACATTTTCCAGCGCTAGCCTATTCGTTCCGTACCGCGTCAGGAGTTTTTGTGGTCCCTTGGTGGCGCTCTGGATATCCGACAATCGCCCTTCGAACCCAGCTAATCGTTCGGTCACCGCCTGCCAGACTGCGATGTCGGTGTAAGATGTAATGATGAAGGATAGAGAGCTTTGAACTGTAGAAAAAGCATTGATCACCTGCATCAGGCCGCCAAGCCCGATTTGTTTGGCAAAGTACCGGGGAGCCACTACCAGGACGGGAAAGATGATGGCAATCTGAGCATAACCGGCGGTAAACCAGGTGAGGCTTTTCTGGCGTTTCATGATTCGCCAGAAGTTAACGAAAATGTCTTGGAACCGCTCATGTAAGACATCTCGTTCGACCGATTCCCCGCCGTAGAACGCGATACCTTCCGCGTTCTCGCGCAATCGGACGAGGCTGAATCGAAAGTCTGCCTCGAAACGCTGTCTAAGAAAGTTCAACGAAACCAGTGGGCGCCCGATTTTCACCGTAAGCCAAGTGCCTGCACCGGCGTAGATCAATGCCGCCCAAACCAGGTAGCCAGGAATATAAAGTGTTCCCCATTTACCCAGCGGGATGGCAGCGGGCCCGGATAGTGCCCATAGTATCATTAGAAAAGAGGCCAAAGAAACCACTGAAGTCAGCAAACCAAGCGACAGGCTTAAGACATAGGTGGTGAACTGATTTAGATCTTCAGAGATTCGCTGGTCGGGGTTGTCTGCTATCGGTAGCTCAGATGCGGACGGGCCGCCGGTATTTTGCAATTGTAAGCGATAATAGGCACGATGATCGAGCCAGGCACCGAGGTATTCGCGGGTTAACCAGCGTCTCCAGCGAATCTGCAGCATCTGATTCAGGTAGAGCGCGTACACTGACATCACGATCGAAATACCGGCCAGGACACAAAAAATCCCGATTTCCCGAAAGAATCCCGGACCGTCAAACGTCTGAAGCGTATTGTAGAAGGCGTTGTTCCACTGGTTGAGCAGAACACTGATGTAGACATTCCCGAGACTCAGCGCGATTACCGTAAGAAGGAGTCCCCAAGCCGACCACTTTTCTTCCGACGTCCAATATGGCCTGGCGATTCGCCAGGCGGCTAACAGCAGGTTTCGCTTGCCTCGTTTCATCAAAAATTCCGGCAACTCGTACCTGCGCTGGTTGCAGGAACCGGCGCTGGACAGAGCAGCTCGATATAGCTTTTGACAATCTTTGCCTCGACGCAGATGGCTTGTTCCTTGCCTCAGAATTACATGTGCGAAAGGTTCGGAAAGTAGCGGCAGACACCAGGAATTGATAGGGCGAGGCTCCAGCTAGAGCGAGCATGTTCGCGAAGCTGGATCAATGTGCGAGAATCCACGAGCGCTATACCGAAAAGCGGCTGTGCCGTCATCCAGGATGCGATGCAGCCGCAGCAAAATCCTTTCAGTTCCTACGCGAAAAGTCCCGGCAGGAATAGTGGCGCGCCAGCGTTAACGGCTCGGCGGCCGTCGGCGTGACTTATCAGTCGTCAGCAGCGTTGAGAGCTACGCAAAGCCTCATCGATGTTACGGGAGCCTCGCCCGACCAGCGTTGGGATTCGGCGCCTTTTCGCCGCATCGATCCCCGTGGCAGTGCAATCTGAAACCTCAAAGATCTCTGACCCCTGGGCAACTGCCGCTTAGTGTCGATGCGCATGAGCGCCCCGCCGGGGCGCTAATTGGATCCAAGTGATTGTTGGACGGCCGCTTTAAGTTGCCCGACATCAATGGGCTTGACCAAATGCATTTCAAAACCGGCTTGATTAATGCATAAAGCGTCTTCCTCGCTGCCAAAGCCGGTTAACGCGATCCCGCGCAGATCCGGTTGACTTAACCGAGCTCGCCGGATTATCTCCAGACCTGAGCCATCAGGCAGCGCGATATCCGTTATGAGCAAGTCGAATCGAGTATGCTCAAGTTTTTCGAGCGCTTCAGCGACCGTAGTTGCCCCTTGAACCGTATAACCCGACCGCTCAAGCAACAATCGCAAAAGAGTCAACGTGTCCTCATGATCCTCGACCACCATGATATTCTGCGATTCCCGGGATCGAAACGGTCCTGCTTGCAGCTTAAAATGCTCGCTACTGGTCTCTGACCCGTCGGCCGAAAAGTTAGTTGCCGTTTTCTCTATTTTCATACGTCGCTTTCCCTTGGTCCATCAGCTGGTTGCTTCGACCTCGGCTGCGTCAAGCTTTGTACTACGGTTAGGAGCTCTGCCGGCTCGACCGGCTTTGGTAAATGATTCTGAAAACCTGCTCGGATCGCCTCGGTCCGATCTTCAAGCCGAGCGTATGCGGTCAACGCGATAGCGGCAACTTCACTTTTGTCCGGGTTGTCTAATCTTCGAATGCGGCGAATCAGAGTGTATCCGTCTACCTCTGGCAAGCCGATGTCGCAAATTAGTATATCGACGGAATGAGCAAGGAGAAACTCGAGAGCTGCGTCTGCTGAGTGGGCCAAGTGCACGGCCGCGCCGGCCGTTTCGAGTAATACCTTCAAGAGACTTCTAGCGTCTGGTTCATCGTCGACTACGAGCACATGCACATTCTGCAGAAAAACGACCGGCAATACCGGGAGATCGCCTACATTTGCTTGAGGATGCGCCCGTTTTTGGGTGTCTTCGGGAGGATGTAAAACAGCCAGTGGAAGGCTTACCACGAAAGTCGCGCCCTTGCCCAGCCCACCGCTCTTGGCGCGCACTGTACCGCCGTGCAGCTCGACCAGGTGTTTGACGATCGACAGTCCTAACCCGAGTCCGCCATGCCGTCGGCTCGGCGAGGCATCCGCTTGTCGAAAGCGATCAAACAGGCTTGGAAGAAAGTCTGGTGAAACCCCTTCCCCGGTATCGATCACGCTAACTTCAACGTGGGAATCGACGCGCTCGAGCAGGATCTGAACCCTGCCCGCTTTCGGCGTGAATTTGATCGCGTTACTCAGAAGGTTCCAAAAAATCTGCTGCAGCCGGTTCGGATCGCCGGAAATCGTAACATTAAGCGGATCGATGACGGTCTGAAGCCGAATGCCTTTGGCATCAGCGCTGACCCTGACCGTCTCAATGGCAGCTGCGACTACCGCGGGGAGATCGACTCGCTGGACTTCGAGGCGCACCTTTCCTGAAATGATGCGACTCATATCTAAGAGGTCATCGACGATTTGCCCCTGGACTCGCGCATTTCGCTCGATGGCTTCGAGGCCCTGGACCAATTCCTGGTCGCGAAAACCGCCGGTACGAAGCGTGGTTGCCCATCCCAGTATGGCATTGAGCGGGGTTCTTAATTCGTGACTCAGTGTTGCCAGGAATTCATCCTTCGTCCGGCTTGCTCTCTCGGCGGCAGTTCTTGCTGCTCGTTCGCTCTCCAAGAGCTTACCTCTCTCGGCATTAACAGCTTCAGCAATTTGCTGAGCCTCTCTCAGCGCTGCCTCGGTGCGTTTTCGATCGGAAATGTCTCGAGCGATTTTGGACGCACCGATGATTTTCCCAGAGGCATCCCGGATCGGCGAAATGGTGAGTGAGACATCCAGTCTACGGCCATCCTTTGTTACCCGGACAGTCTCAAAATGATCGTATCGTTCGCCTCGCCGCAATCGCGCGAGGATCTCGTCTTCTTCGCCCTGGCGCTCCGGCGGGATGATCCTCTTAATCGAGGTCCCGATCATTTCGTCGGCGGTATAACCAAAAATCCGCTCTGCGCCTTGGTTCCAGCTGGTGATGATGCTGTTCAGATCTTTCCCGACGATCGCATCGTCCGAGTTGTCCACGATAGCGGCTAACCGCACAGAAATCAGGTCAGCCTGGTAACGATCCGTGACCTCTCGATAGCTCCAGACCCTGCCGACGACCGAACCGTCGAACGAGATCTGTTCTGAATATCGCTCTATGATTTTACCGTCCGATAGCTCCAGAAGATCAAAACTCTTTGCGGTCGTGCCCGTGATTTCGTTGATTCGCGTAAGATAGTTCGCCGAGTCCTTTAGCCTTGCGGAAATCAATGCTCGGACTCTTTTGGCGTCCCGCGTTGCGATCAAGTCCGGGGGAATTCCCCACATTTCCAGGAATTTAGTATTCCAGCTGACGATTCTGTCCTGGTCATCCACGGCGACAAGCCCGTCCGCCGTTGCCTCCAGGGTGCGCCGCGCCACCGCGAGCGCATACGGAAGGTCGTCTCCATCCTTGTTACGATTTCTCTTCGGCATTCGGTCGTTCTGCTCCTGTTCGCAAGATCGCAGCTGCCCCCGGAAGTGCTCCTATCATCGTGGCGATAAGTTTTCTTCGACATCGCGTAACTTGCTACGATTTTGGCGAAGAAGTTCCGAGCCAATGAGGGCTATTGCATTTTGAACGAACAAAGCACGTCTATCCGGGAAGCAAAGGGGTCAGGAAGAAGCGGTTTTCACACTTAATGTTGCGAGCGGTTTGCGCTCTGGCAAGCGAAGGCTGCGGGAGTCGGGAATGAATCTCAGCCGGCGTCGGATACCGGTGGCGGGCCCGATACGGTGTCGGCCGAAAGATTATCAGCCTCGTCCGCAATGCGCGCAGCGTTATTTTTCCACGCCCGGCTACCCTCGATTGCTTGCCACAC